>CAUAGV010000011.1 GCA_958428675.1 uncultured Collinsella sp. | reverse complement strand
GCTCCTTTCGAAGGCAGATGTAGTTGTGGGGCATGGCCGCGATTGTAGCATGGAGCGTGCGGGGGCGCTTCAATTCACCCTCTCTCGACAACCATCAGGGGGACCATGAGGCCGCTCAAAAGAAAAACGCCGTGAAGAGAGCGATCCCTTCACGGCGAATTGGGCGTTTGCCCAGATAAAACCTGCCAAAATAAACCTGTCCCTAAATGGCAGGTAGGATGTCGGACAGGTTGTCGATGACGACGTCGGCGGCGGACTGATCCAGATTGACGCCCTCGTGCGGACGCAGTGCCAGGACGCGGGCGCCGGAACGTTTGCCAGCCTCGATCCCCAAAGGCGAATCCTCGATAACCAGGCACTCGGCAGGCTCCACCCCCAGCGCCTCCATGGCACGCAGGTAGATCTCGGGGTCGGGCTTAAACGCGCTGCACTCGTGACCGCTGATGGTGTAGTCCAGCACGCCGGCGATACCGGCAATCCCCACCAGCTCGTCGATCAGCTCGCGATAGGACGAGCTCGCGATGGCGCACTTCACGCCGCGCTCGTGCAGCTTGCGCATCACCGGCTCCGTCTGCTCATTGAGCAGCTCGGCATACGGAACGGGATGGTCCGGGCTGTAGACCTGCTTATACTCCACGCGCAGGCGCTCGCGCAGCTCAACATCGTCGGGCACCAGCGCCTCCCAAATGGCAGGCTCGTTAGACCCCGAAAGATCGGGGATCTCGTCAAAGTGGAACCCCTTCTCTTCCATAAACGCCACGCGGCGACGGTTGTAGAACCACTCGGTATCGACCAGCACTCCGTCCATGTCAAACAGCACTGCCTTGATCATACGCATCTCCTCCCACCTGCCAAAAAGGGACAGGTTTATTTTGGTAGGTTTTATCCGGGGTTTTATGGCGCGACAGACACGCCTTCCCCAGAGCAAAAAAGGGGATGGGGCACAAACCCCATCCCCTCTCAATCAACCCGTAAGGTCTACTTACTTGTGATTAGTAGGAAAGCTTCCACATGTAGCGACGCATGGTCAGCGGGTGCTGACGGGCCTCGGCGATCTGGTTGCCGTACTCGCGCATAACGGCGAGGTGCAGCAGCGGGTTGAAGTAGGTGACGACGCTCGCGGGCACGGCGTCAGCCAGGCCGTAGTCCTTGGAGTCGATCAGAGCGACCTTGGCGCCCATGCGCTCAAGGAAGGTGAGGGCGCGGGCGTCCATCGGACGGGTAGCGCCATCGGACATGAAGAAGACGTAGGGCTTACCCTCGGTGGAAACCTCGAACGGGCCGTGGAAGTACTCGCCGGTGTTGTAGGCGGCGGCGTCGATCCACTGCATCTCGGTGAACAGGAAGGCGGCGTGAGAATAAGCCATCTTCTCGGAGGCACCGGAAGCCATGAAGTAGATCATCTTGTCGTCCTTGAAGTCCTCGGCGAACTTCTTGGCGAGCTTCTTGCAGGACTGAGCGGCGTTCTCGCAGAGCTCGAAGACGTTGGTGAGGCCGGTGATCATGTCCTCGTAGTGGTCATAACCCTCGGTCTGCTGAAGGATCTCGACAGCAAGAGCGATGGCGTAGCCGGGCTTCTCGCACTTGGCAGCGAAGTTGGCGTGGAAGCCGTGAACGATGACGTAGTCAGCGTCGACGGTCAGAGCGGAGCCAGCCTTGTTGGTGAGGGAGACGACCGTGCAGTTGTGCTTCTTGGCGGTCTTGTTGGCCTCGACGGTCTCGGGCGTGGAGCCACCGAGGGAGCAGGTGATCACGAAGGTGTGCTCGTTGACCCAGGAAGGCGTGTCGTAGTTGAACTCGTTAGCAGTGAAGATCTGAACGTTCAGCTTGTCCGTGTTGTTGGCCAGGAAGTACTTGGCGGGGTAAAGGTCGGACATGGAAGCACCGCAGCCGACGAAAGCGACGCTGTGGATCTCGTGGTTGGACAGGACGTCAGCGACGATCTGCTTAGGGAGGTTAAGGTCGATCTCGTACATCTGACACATTCCTTTCAATTTTTGCGGCGCCACATTGCCGGGCGCTCGCAGGGTTACCGTGGTTTGGACCGAGTCGCCGGCCCGTTGAGGATGCGACAAAGGGACTGTCCCATTGTCGCATTTTGGGGATGGAAGCCTGCCTGGGGTATGGGATGCCAGGCAGGCCCCCGGGGGAAAGCGGTTAGACGCTTGGTCGCGACTAGGCCAGGATGCCGGCCGCGGAGAGGGCGATGCCGCCCACGATGGCGATCACGAGAAGCCAACCGGTGTTGACGTTCTTCTTGATGAGCCAGTACATAAGGCCGGTGAGGCCAAGGGAGATCATCTGGGGCATCATGCCGTCCAGGATGTCCTGGATAACGACGGTGCCCTCAGCGAACTGCAGCGGGGTGGTGGCGCCGATCAGCGTGGCGATCATGCCGCCTACGGACATAAGACCCACGATGCCGCAGACATACATGAGCTTCTCCATGAGGTCGCCGCCCTGAAGCTTGCTCAGGTACTCGTGGCCGCCCTGATAGCCCATCTTGGCTGCGAACCAAGTGATCAGCACAGAGGGGACGATGGAGATGAGCATGGCCAGGATCGGGCCCATGATGGAGCCCTGCTGAGCCAGCTGAACGCCCAGACCAAAGGCGATAACACGAATGGTGCCCTGGAAGAAGGAGTCACCGATGCCGGAAAGCGGGCCCATAAGGGAGGTCTTGACCGCGTTAATCGAATCGGGGTTGAAGTTCTCGGGATCCTTGGCGTACTCCTCCTCCATGGAGGCGGTGAGGCCCAGGATAAAGGCGCTCGTCTGCGGGGTGCAGTTGTAGAACGCCATGTGACGGTGGTAAGCCTCTTTCTTAGCAGCGAGCTGCTTGGGGTCGGACTCGTCCGGATAGAGGCGGTCGAGCGTGGGAACCATGCCGTAGAGGAAGCCCATGTTCATCTGACGCTCGTAATTCCAAGAGGCCTGGATGGCCCAAGAGCGCCAGAAGAACTGGCTGACCTTCTTGTTCAGGGACACGTCCTTGGTTGCGGTTGCCATAGTGTGTTCCTCCTTAGTCTTCGTCGTCTTCGAGCGGATCGTAGTCGGAATCGACACCGGCGGCTGCATGGGACCCGTTGAACTTGAAGCCCATGAAGACGACAGCCAGGCACACACCGATCAGAGCGACCGCGATGACGGACAGGTTGAGGTAAGCGGCGAGCAGGAAACCGATGAACAGGAACGGAGTCATACCCTTCTTGATCATCATGGTGAGCAGCAGGGCCAAGCCGTAGGCGGTCATGATCTTGGTCGAAACGTTAAGACCAGTGGACAGCCACTCGGGAACCATGTTGACGATGGCCTGAACCAGGTCGGTGCCAACAAAGACGGCGAGGAAGATCGGCAGGAAGTACATGATGGCGTACAGACCGGAGCCGGCGCAGATGTGCATACGATAGGCGGTCTTGAACTTTCCGTTATCGATCGCGCTATCTGCCACATGGGTGAGGGCGGCGATGATGGAACGGAACACGATGCCGAGGAGCTGACCCAGGACGGCGACCGGGATGGCGATCGTCATGGCGGTCTCGGCAGAAGCATCGGTCAGGCACGCAAAGGCAGCGGCCACGATGCCGCCCAGGACCATATCGGGCGGAACGGCGGCGCCGACCTGCACCAGGCCCATGGACACGAGCTCGACGGCGGCACCGACGGCAAGGCCGGTGGGCACATCGCCCAGCAGCAGACCGACGAGCGTAGCGCCAACGAGGGGCTGCTCGAAGTTAAGACGACCGAGCAGGCGGGAGTCCCACATGCAGAACACGCCGACGAGGCCGACGAGCACCGCACTGATGAACGTATTCATACCCTTCTCCTTTCAGTCAGGCAAAAGCCTGGTTGATTACAGCTTGGCGTCGATGTCGACGCTCTGATACGTAGGGGTCTGCTGGACATAGAGCTTGATGCCCATGTCGAGCAGCTGGTTGACGTCGGCCTTCTGGGTGGCGTCGAGGAAGACGGAGCTGTCCTTGCCGCCGACCTGATCGGCACCGTCGTGGTTGGCGGTGGCGCCCAGGTTGATGGCGTCGAGCTTGTAGCCCTGACAGAACTGCAGCATCTCGGCAGTGTTGCCAAAGACGAACATGACGCGCTCGCCGAGGGTGTTGAGCTTATCCATCTTGGCGAGGGCACGCTCGACGGTGAAGACGTTCAGGCGCACGCCCTGGGGCTTGGCCAGCTTAAGAGCGCCCTTCTTGATGTCATCGTTGGCGGCAGCGTTGTCGACGACGATGATGCGCTCGGCCTGAACCTTGGTGGTCCAAGTAAAGACGACCTGGCCGTGCAGCAGACGGTAGTCAAGACGTGCGAGGACGATCTTGGCGGGACCGGAGCTGTGACGGGACGCCTTGGCCTTCTTGGCGGGAGCCGCGGCGGCCTCGACCGGTGCGTTGGGGTTGGTCAGACCGGTGCGGGCCTCATTGATGAGGGCCGCGAGCTCGGCGCCCTTGACGGGGGCGGGGCTCATAGCAAGCGTGAGCGCCAACGGGATGTTGAAACCGCTGACAACCGTGAACTTCGTGCCGTTCTTGGAAAGCTCGACCATGTTGTTGTTGACCGAGCTGCCGAGCATATCGGTCAGCACATAGACGGTGTCGTCCGCGTTGAACGTGGCGATCATAGCCTCAACCTTATTGGTGATGGGCTCCTTGTCGTCACGAGCAAGCGACACGACGTGGACGTTCGACACGTCGCCGAGAACCATCTCGAGCGTGTCTTTGGCGCCTGCGGCCAGGCCGCCATGAGATGCGAGAATGATCTGATTCATCTTGCCTCCTCCTTTTCGTTATGGTCATTATAACGTCTTATACGTTGCTTATATTGCTAATTAGTATAAAGACCGTTCGCGGGTGAAAATCGACCGTTGACGGGTTTAACGTACTCGAAACGTTGGACTGGGTAGGCCGGCGCTAGCTGGATAACCCCAGGTCAGACCCTGCGCGCAATCCCCTATCGCACGAAGTACCAGGGGCTTTCCTGTACGGTGGGTTCCAGCGCAATGCCGGTGCGTTCCTTAAACAGATCCATGTCCTGAGATTTTTCGGTCCACCACGCGTTGGGCTTAAAGGTCATGCTCTCAATGACATGACCGACAAACACACTGTTGCGCAGCTTGGAGAAGTCGGTGTTCATAATCAGGATGGACGCGAGCACCAACACGATGCCCAGGACCTTAATCGCGCCGGCGGGCTCGGCGTAGACACCAATGCCCACCAGTACGGTGACGACCGTCTCGAAAGACATTACGACGGGAACTTTCGATGTCTCGAGCCCCATGGACAGACCCTGCATATATAAGATGTAAGCAACGGCTGTGGGGATGAGTCCAAAGCCAAGGAACAGCAGCAGCAGCTGTGGCGACATTGCCGCGGCGACATCCGGCCACGGAGCCGCGATAGCTGCCATAACCGCACCGCCAAAAACAAAGCCCCAAAACGTGACAGCCAGCGGGTGGACCGTCTTGGTTGCTATTCGGCTAAACACCGCGAGCGACGCACCACAAAGGCCTGCAATCACGCCCGACGTGACGCCCCAAACCGAAAAATGAAAACCGGAAAGGTCGCCATTGGTCACTGCAAGCACGCAGCCTACGATGTTAAAGACAATGGCAACGAGCTTGTTGGGGGTCACGTCCTCGCGATAAAGCACGCGGCCGAGCATGACGCCAAACACCGGCGAGGTGTAGAGCAGCACCGAGGCCGTGGACATGCCCACCTCGCCCATGCACTCGTAATAACAGGTGTTGGCGGCGGCCAAACCGACGATGCCGACAAGCGCACAGGGAACAAGCTCTTTAGGGCTTGCCTTGAACAGGGCCAGCGGACCCTGAGCCACGGTAGACCCCTCACCCGGACGGCAGCCCATAAACATCAGGACCGGCGCCAAGATAAGCGCTCCGACCAACAAGCGAAAGGCAGCCATGCTCTGGGACGAAACGCCCATGGCCGAGATGCCGTTTACAAAGATTCCGATGCTGCCCCACATAAGCGCGGCGATCAGCACCAGCACATAGCCCAGATTGCTTTTCTTCAACGCAGCCTCCTCGGTATTGTTTCCAATATGTTTCATACTACGTTATAGTCGTTATATACATTTTTCAAGACACAAATCGGCGAGCGGATAAGTGATCCGTTTTCCTCCGCCCCCAGCGGATTACTGGGCGGTTGCGGTGAAATAGTTCCTAAATAGAGGCTTCAAGCCCCCAAGCAGGAACTATTCCACCGCAACTTATGAGGACATCGAGCTGTTAGGCCGCTCTATCCCCTAGTAGTCCAGCTTCCACATGTAGCGGCGCGTCATGTAGTCCTTGTGGGTGACGGCAGAGAGCGCACGCATGTACACGTTGTTGAGGATCGGGGCAAAGATCAGGTGATTGAAGTACTCGCTCACGCTGTCCTTGATGTCGTTGAGGCCGAGCTCCTTGGCGTCGAGCTGATAGACGCGCTCGCCACCGTACTGGTTGACGAAGCGGATGCCGCGCTCGTCGTTGCAGCGGCTGCGGCCGACGCTGATGAGCTGGAACAGCGAGGTGCGCTTGTCCAGGATCTCGAAGGGGCCGTGGAAGAAGTCGCAGGTGTTGATGGTGCAGGAGTCGATCTGCAGCATCTCCTGCACGTTGCAGATGCTAAAGACGTAGGCGGCACCAAAGAGCGGACCCTGAGCCATCACGTTGATGCAGGGCTTGTCGGCGTTTTGCTCGGCCCACTTGGCGGCGAGCGGACGGGTGTACTCGACGGCCTTGCGATAGATGGGGTCAACCAGGTCGAAGGCGGCCATAGCGGTCTCATACTCGGCATAGCCCTCGGTCTGCTGCGTAAGCTCCATGGCGATCATGGTCACGACGGCGGAGTTGGTACGGCCCATGCAAGACTCGTCGACGGCCAGGCTGTCATACTGAATCTTGTAGTCGCAGACCTCGGTGAGGCCGGACTCATCGACATAGATGGCGATGGTGCTGGCGCCGTGGTCCTTGGCGACCTGGGCGGCGACGATGGTCTCCTTGGTGCCGCGCATGGACACGACGACGGCCAGGGTGTTCTCGTTGACATAGGCGGGCGTGGCGTGCACGAACTCATTGCTGGTGTAGCTGGAGCTCACGACCTGCGTGGCCTCGTGCTCCATAAAGTACTGGGCAGGATAGTTGCCGCCGTTGGATCCGCCGGCGCCAATCCACACGACGCGCTTGATGCCGCCCTTGTCTGCCTTGTCGGCCAAAACCTGGGAGACGACGTCCTTAACCTGTTCCTGAGTAGTCATCGTGCATCAGCCTTTCTTCTCGTTTGATGCTCTCGATGGCATACAAGTTACATACATGTTTTGGTTATGTCGACTAGTTGTATGCTATATTTGTCTTAAAAAATTTGCTGATACGGTTTTCGATAACTTGATACCAGCGGTTTTGTTGTTGTATTGAATACATGCTTGATTAGATACGCATACAGGTTAGATACAGGTTGATCGCATGAACGCTTCATCTAAAAAGAGACTGACCCAATACGAGCGCTTGGCGGGCATGCTGCGCGACCGCATCGCCTCCGGCACCTACGCGCGCGGAGACAAGCTGCCGTCCGAGATGGAACTCATGGACGAATCGGGGCTGTCGCGCAGCACCGTACGCCACGCCCTTAAGGTGCTCGTTGACGAGGGCCTGGTGCGCACCGAGCGCGGGCGTGGCGCCTTTGTGGCCGACACGCCGGCACTCCACGAGAACAACCTGGTGTTTTCGAGCTACACGACACAGGTCCAGGGTCAGGGTATGAAGCCCACCACGCGCACGGTGGACTCGGGCTTTGCCAAGGCCGCGGGCAATGCGGCCAAGTTCTTCGATGTCGCCGTGGGCAGCAAGCTCGTCAAACTTGTCCGCCTGCGTTATCTGGACGATGCGCCGCTGTGCCTGGAGACCACCTATCTACCACCGAGCTTTGAAGCACTCATCGATCGCGATATCAACGGTTCGCTCTACGCCACGCTGCGCCAGGAATTCCATCGCGCGCCGGCACAGGGACATAAGACCTTTGAGGTGTGCTATGCCTCGCAAAACGAGGCGTTTTTGCTCAACGTTGGGCGCGGGCAGGCGCTGATCCTGATCACCGACTACGTGTACGACACCGACGGCCGACCGCTCCATGTCTCCAAGCGCATCCAGCGCACCGACCGTGCCAAATACACCGAGCCCATCGGCTAACCTGCCAAAATAAACCTGTCCCTAAATGGTAGGTTTGAGGAGGTCGGGGAACCAGGTTGGTTTGGGTTGGTTGGGGACGCGCTCGGCTAGGACCAACTCCATCCAGCACATGTCGTACCAGCGGCCGAACTTTTGGGCGCAGCGATCGAAGGCGCCCACCAGGCGATACCCCATATGGGCATGGAAGTCCTGGCTGTTGTGCGTCAGGTACTCATCGTCCTTGTCGTGCGGCACGGCGATGAGGGCGCACATGTTGGTGATACCCATCGCGATCAGGCATTGCTTAAGCGCGTCATGCAGCTTGCGGCCCAGCCCGCCGTGGCGCACATCACGCGCCAGGTAGATCGATGTCTCGACCGACCAGTCGTATGCCTCGCGGCTGTTGAGCGGACTCACATAGGCATAGCCTACCGGACGCCCGTCCAGTTCCATCACCAGATACGGATAGCGCTTGAGCGTGCGCTCGATGCGCCCGGCGAACTCCTCAACGCTCGGCACCTCGTATTCGCAGGTAATCGCCGTCTGGCGCACATACGGCTCATAGATGGCAAGCAACGCCGGCGCATCATCGGGCGTCGCCAGACGAATCGTCGGATCGGACATCTCGGTCATACAACCCTTCCCCCTCAAAAACAAAGGCCACCTTGCGCCAAACCCAGCGCAAGGCGGCCCCTTGTCATTACATCAGGCTACAGAACAGCCGCCAACGCGTCGATGTCCTCCTGCGTCGTGGCCCAGCTGGTGCAAAAGCGCACCACCGTGTGAGTATCGTCGTACTTTTCCCAGTACTCGATCGAGGCATGCTCGCGAATGCGGGCCATATCCTCGTTGGGCAGAATCACAAACTGCTGGTTCGTGGGCGTCTCCAAAAAGAACTGGTAGCCGCGCTCGTGCAGCACACGACGTAGCGTCTGGGCCGTCTCGATCGCCTGTCGACCAATCTCAAAATACAAGCCATCGGTAAAGAGTGCCTCAAACTGCACGCCCGTCAGGCGGCCCTTGGCCAACAGCGCGCCGTGCTGCTTAATGCGCGGAATGGGATGTGCCGGAGCGTGCATGCCGCAGAACACCACAGCCTCGCCGCAGAGCGCGCCGCACTTGGTGCCGCCGATGTAGAACACGTCGCACAGCTGCGCCAGCTCGGGCAGGGTAATGTCGCACTCATCGGCCGCCAGCGCATAGGCCAGGCGAGCACCGTCCACAAACAGCGGAATCTCGCGCTTCTGGCATACCGCATGAATCGCCGCGAGCTCGGCCTTGGAGTACAGCGTGCCGTACTCGGTCGATAGACTCACGTACACGGCGCCCGGGAACACCGTGTGCTCGTAGCTCTCGTTTTCGTAGAACACCTGGATATAGTTCTCGAGGTCCTCGGCGTGCATCTTGCCCTCGTAGCCGGGGATGGTGAGCACCTTGTGGCCACCAAACTCGATGGCGCCCGCCTCGTGACAGGCGACGTGGCCAGTCTCGGCAGCAACGACGCCCTCGTAGGGCGCAAGCAGCATATCGATCACCGTCGCATTGGCCTGCGTGCCGCCCACCAGAAAAAACACGTCGGCATCGGGGACCTGACAGGCCTCGCGGATAAGCTGCTTGGCACGCTCGGTGTGTGCATCGGTACCGTAGCCGGGCTGCGGCTCCATGTTGGTGTCGACGAGCGCCTGCAGCACTGCCGGATGTGCACCGTGGGAATAATCGTTGTTAAACGCGAGCATGGCAATCCTCTCTTACCGGGTATCGGCCAGATGATTCAAACGGAGCTATTGTACGCCGTTGGGATAGGCAATGCGCGCGGCAAGGCACTCAAGCGCCAGCACCAGGGCAAAGCCGCAGCTCACGTCACTCAAAAAGTGCGCTCCGATCACGATGCGGCCAAAGGCGACGAGCGCCGCGACCATAGCCGCCGTCCAAAAGACCACCCGGCGGCGCGACGGTTTTTCCTTAAAGGCCGCCGCGGGAAGCCCGGCGAGCATAAGGCCGATCGCCGCATGCGCCGTGTGTCCGCTCGCAAACGACTTGAAGCCGTCCTTGATCACGCCGGCGGCGATAAAGGCCCACTTGTCGGGGTTGCCAATCACCCACCACGGCTGAAAATCGAGCCCCTGCGTCACCTCGATCACGCGCATGCGCGGGCGCGACCACAGCGGCTTAACAATGACGTTGAGGATGATGGCTTGAGCGGCCCACACGGCCAGCACCATCAACGCCCAGCGCATAAGCTCGTCGGGCGCGGTGTCGCGCGTGAGACGATAGACGATAAAGTTAGCAGCAATCACCAGCACAAACGTCAGCACCAGCTGAACGGCAATGAGTTTGCCGCCAACCCGCAGGGACGAAACGATCTCGTAGCCAGCCAGACCAACGTTAACGAGGACGCCGAGCACGGCGAGCCATTTGCTCCCCCTGGAGTCGGGACGCACCGCTCGCACGAGCATAACGCCTGCGATGCTCGCCGTCAGCTCAAACGGCAGCTCGCCGGCAGCCTCGATAAAGCGGCCGTACATGCTGCCGATGTTGAACAGCGCGCACGAGATCTGATAATCGAAGAAGCTGCCCACGCCCAGACAAAGGCACAGGATAACCGCGATAATGGCGACATCTTTCTTATAGATGTATCCGAACATGCTTTCCTTTCGATGCGGCTGGAATCAACCTGCAACGTGGCGGGGCAAAGATGACTCCGCCCCGCTACGCCCCTTACTTGTCAGTCATCGTCACTCGCGCCTAATTGCTGCAGCAGCATGAGTGCCGCGGCCACGGGGCCGGTGCCGTCGTTGGCGTCGAGACCGCGACCCAGGCCGCTGCCCGCGCCGGCGCCCGCCTTGTAGGGCACCGACAACTTGCGGCTCTTGGGGAAGTTCACCGCGCCATAGCGGGTCTTAAGCTCAAAGGCCACCTTCTTGGGCACGTCGACGCCCAAAAACGTGATGCGACCGCCGCTGAGCGTGACGCTCTCGAGCCCCAGGCGCTCGCCGCGAATGCGGATGCGCGCGCGATTGAACAGGTTGAGTCCCGCCAACGGCAGCTCACCATGCGCGGCCTCGGTCTCTTCCTGCACCTCGTCAATGCTCTCCAGGTCCTCGGCCGCTGCGAGCTTACGGTACACGAGCACGCGCTGGTCCACCGCCGGCAGGTACTCCTCGGACAAGAAGTAGTCGGCCGGCAGGTTAATACCCACGCTCGCCGCCTCCACGCCGGCGTCGTCATCGCCGCGCGCCTCGGCCACGGCCTGGCCCAGCATCTGCGTAAACAGATCAAAGCCCACGCTCGACAGGTTGCCGTGCTGCTCGGCTCCCATAAGCGAACCGGCGCCACGGATCTCTAGGTCGCGCATGGCGATGCGCATGCCGCTGCCCAGGTCCTGGAACTCGGAAAGTGCGGTCAGGCGCGCCGTTGCCTCCTCGGTGAGCGGCAGCTCGCCGGGGAACATAAAGTACGCGTAGGCCTGCGTGGCAGAGCGGCCCACACGGCCCTTGAGCTGGTAGAGCTGCGCCAGGCCAAGGCGCTGCGAGTCCTCGATGATCAGCGTGTTGGCCGTTGCGTTGTCGATGCCGCTCTCCACGATGGTCGTGGCGATGAGCACATCGATCTTTTTGGTCGCGAACTCAATCATCACGTCCTCGACCTCGCGCGGGCTCATCTTGCCGTGTGCCACGCCCACGCGCGCCTCGGGCGCGGCCTCATGCACGCGCGCCACGGCGTCATCGATGGTCTTAACGCGGTTGGACACGTAGTACACCTGGCCGCCGCGGCCCACCTCCAGGCGAATCGCCGCGCTCACCACATCGGGGTCGTACTCCCCCACGTGCACGATCACGGGACGACGCCCGGTCGGCGGTGTGGTGATCAGGCTCATGTCGCGCACGCCGCTCGTGGCCATCTGCATGGTTCGCGGAATAGGCGTTGCCGAAAGCGTGAGCACGTCGATTTGCTCGCGCAGGTTCTTGAGCTGCTCCTTGTGCTGCACACCAAAGCGCTGCTCCTCGTCGATGATCACCATGCCCAGGTTCTTGGGGTTCACGTCGGCAGAAAGCAAGCGGTGCGTGCCGATGAGCACGTCGATCGTGCCCTCGGCAAACGCCTTAAGCGCGCGCTTTTGCTGCGCCGGGGTGCGGAAGCGGCTGAGCACTTCGACCTCGAGGCCAAACGGGGCAAAGCGCTCAAAGAACGTCTCATAGTGCTGCTGGGCCAGAATGGTCGTGGGGCAGAGCACCATGACCTGGCGGCCGGAGTCCACGCACTTAAACGCCGCGCGCAGGGCAACCTCGGTCTTGCCAAAGCCCACGTCGCCGCACAGCAGGCGGTCCATGGGCTTGGGCGCTTCCATGTCGGCCTTGATGTCGGCAATAGCCTCCAGCTGGTCGCGCGTCTCGTCGTAGGGAAAGCTCTCCTCCATCTCGATCTGCTCGGGCGTGTCGGGCGGGCAGGCGATACCGGTAATCGACGAGCGGCGTGTATACAGGTCGACCAGGTCAAACGCCAGCTTTTTGGCATTCTTGCGCGCCTTGTTGGTAGCCCGCGTCCAGTCGGCGGTGTTGAGCCTGGTCAGGCGCGGCTTGTCGCCGTCGGGGCCAACATAGCGCGTGATGCGGTCGACCTGCTCGAGCGGCACGTAGAGCTTGTCGCCGTCGGCATATTCCAGCAAAAAGTAGTCGCGCTCCTTGCCGCCCACTTCCTGGCGCGCGATCTCGCTAAAGAGCGCGATGCCGTGAGTGGCGTGCACCACGTAGTCGCCCGGCTTAAACGGAAACGTGATCTGCGTAATGTCCACCTTGCGGCGGCTGCGCGCGCGGTTGGCATCCATACGGGCGTTGAGGTCGGCGATCGAGAACACGGCCAGGTTGGCATCGGGCACCACCACGCCCTGCGGCAGGGCGGCATCGACAAAGGTCACGCGTCCGCGCGAGATAGTGGGCACGGCAGCACCGGCGGCAGCCTGGGCCGCGCCCGCCTCGAGCGAGCGGGCGTTGAGCGCGTCAGCCTTACGCTCGCGAATTGCAGCATGAGCATCCTGACGGGCAGCACGATCGGCAGAATCTGCCGCCGCCACGCGCACGCGCTCGCCAATGACGCCGGCGTTTTCGGGCGCGGCCGTCAGCGATTCCTCAAAGGTAATGCCCTCGTCGCCAAAGGTGAGCTCCATCGACTCGCGCGCGCCGCGGTCGGGAATGGCAAACACGCAGGCATAGCGCTTGCCCACGACTTCCTGAACGCGCGTCATAAAACGGTTGTCCGAGCCTGCGATAGCAGGCTGCTCAATCTTGAGCTCGGCCGTCACCGCACCGCCGGCACGGATGAGGCTTACGTAGTTCAAGCGCTGCTGGGCACCAAAATCGAGCTGTTGAGCGCGCACGTACAGACCATCCAGGCGGTCAATCCCTGCCTCGCCGGCACGCGCCTCGATATCCTCGTAGGCGCGCAGGCAGTCGTCGAACAGCGAGCGCGGCTCGGACAGAACCACGAGCGCCTTGCCGCTCACGTGCGCCAACGGGCTTACGGTCTGGCCGTACATCACCGGCAAAAAGCGGTCGAGCTCGGGCGTGACGATGCGCGCATCCACCATCTCGAGCAGCGCCGCCAGTTTGCTGTCATCCTGGCTGGCGCGATAGAGCGCCACATGCATGTTGTGGACGGCCTCGTCGGTGAGTGCCAGTTCGCGGCAGGGAAAGATTTCGATGCTGTCCTCGTTGCCGATGGTCTGCCCCGTGGAGCTCACCATGCGGCGGATGCGGTCAATCTCGTCGCCGAAGAACTCGATGCGCACGGGTGCCTTTTCCTGTGCGGGGAACACCTCGACGGTGTCGCCGTGAACGCGAAACAAGCCGGGCGCATCGGCGGCGCCGGCATTGGTGTAGCCCATGCCCACCAAGCGCTGCGGCACCTCGTCAAAAGGAATCTCCTCGCCCACCGCAAAGGTCGTGGACTCCCAATAGCGGCTCTCGACCGGCGGCACGCAGCGCAGCAGCGCGCGGGCCGAGGCAACCATGATGCAGTTGTCCCCGCGCACGATGCGCCCCAGAGCCTCGCAGCGCTGCGCCACCACGGCATCGTCGGGCGCCTGCTCGCGCCACGGATAGTCCTTGCGCTCGGGAAAACGGCACACGTGCGCCAGGCCCACGTAGGCGGCAAGGCTGCGCGCGGCGCGATCGGCCGCATCCTCGCCACTCACAATGTAGACCGTCGGGCGCGGACGGCGCGCAAACTGGGCGGCCGCCATAAGCGTGCGGCCCGACTGCGACACGGCCAGCGTCACGTCCTCGCCGGCATCGAGTCCGGCCTCGACGGTCTGCAGCGCCTCGGCAGTGTAGAGCTGCGCGGCTATACGGTGAATGAGCATGCTGTTCCTCCGGCATCGCAACGCCAAAAGCCCGCCGGGGCAAGCTCGGCGGGTCGTACGTCAAATACATTGTCTGTCATGGTAGCGCATGGAGAGGACTCCGGCTCAAGGGCAAACCCAGCCCCGCAAAAAACGCCAGACGAAAATGCGTTCCGCCCTACCCCGCTACGCGCACGCTGGGGCACAAATCTGCCAGCGGACACTCGTCACACTTGGGTTTGCGGGCATCGCAGATCTCGCGACCAAAGGTGATCCACTGATGGTTGACCGACTCCCAATACTCGTGCGGCAAAATCTTGAGCAAATCCTGCTCGGTCTTGAGCGGCTCCTTGGCATGCGTCTTGGGACTCAGCATCAGGCGGTGCGCGATGCGGTTGACGTGCGTATCGACCGCGATGCCCTCGACAATGCCAAACCCCACGTTGAGCACGATGTTCGCCGTCTTGCGGCCAACGCCCGGCAGCTTGACGAGCTCCTTCATGTCGGCCGGCACCTCGCCACCGTAATCGGTGACGATCATCTGCGCGGCCTCCACGGCGTGCTTGGCCTTGCTCTTATAAAAGCCGAGCGACTTAATGGTATCGGCCACATCGGCCACGCTCGCCCCCGCCATGGCCTCGGGCGTGGGCCACTGGGCAAACAGCTTCGGCGTCACCTTGTTGACCTGCGCGTCGGTCGTCTGCGCCGAGAGCAGCACCGCGATGAGCAGCCTAAAGGGATTCTCGTGGTCCAAAAAGCACTCGACCGGGCCATAGCGACGGTTGAGGCGCTCGCACACCTCAACGGCGCGCTCGCGTTTGGCGGCATTGGTCTCGCGTGGCATAACGACTCCTCGGCTCAGCGGCATAACAAACCTATGGGCACGATTGTCCCACGTATGGGGTCGTTACGCCTCCAAAAATGCGCCGGTCTGGCGGCCCCACAGGCTCGCATACTCGCCGCCCGCCTCGACAAGCTGCGCATGCGTACCGTCCTCGACAATCTCGCCGTCCGCCAGCACCACGATGCGATCGAGCGCCGCCACGGTGGACAGGCGATGCGCCACCACAATGGAGGTGCGACCGCGCATCAGGTTCTCGAGCGCCCCCTGCACCAGCGCCTCGGACTCGCTGTCGAGGGCAGACGTCGCCTCGTCGAGCACCAGGATCGGCGCGTCGGTCAGGATAGCGCGGGCGATGGCCACGCGCTGACGCTGGCCGCCCGAAAGCTTGACGCCGCGCTCGCCCACCATGGTGTCAAAGCCACGGGGCAGGCGGTCGATAAACTCCAGGGCATTTGCCAGGCGCGCGGCCTCGCGGATCTGCTCGTCGGTTGCGTCGGGGCGGCCGTAGGCGATATTCTCGCGAATGGAGCGATGGAACAGCAACGCCTCCTGCGGCACGTAGGCAACCTGGCGGCGCAGACTCTGCTGTGTACAGCGCGAGACGTCCTGGCCGTCCACGAGCACGCGGCCGCCCTGTACGTCGTCCAGGCGCAGCAACAACTTGGTGAGCGTCGTCTTGCCCGAGCCCGATTTGCCCACCAGGCCCACGCGCTGGCCCGCTGCCACATGGAGCGTCAGGTCGTCGAACACGCTCTCGCCTGCCGCGGCATCACGGTATGCAAAGCTCAGGTGCTCAAAATCAATCGCACCCTCGCCCACCTTGAGCTCGGGGGCATTCTCGTCGTCTGCCACCAGACGCGGCTCGTCCAGCACGCGCGTCATCTCGGCCGCATCGCCCAGCGCGCGGTTGATGCGTTGCATCATGGAGCTCACGTAGTTCAGACGCATGGTGAGGTTGTACGTATAGGTAAAGATCATGACGAGCGCGCCGGCCGAGATGCCAAACCACGCGTTGCCACCCGCGACGAACGCACTCACCACGGCCATGGTGATGACGATAAGGCCCGAGGTCGTAAAGTTGCGCTGCATCATGGCGTGCATCGAAACCGTTTCAGCATCGCGCGCGGCGCGGTCGGCGGTATCGAACAGGTCGCGCTCAAAGTCCTCGCGCCCACAGGTCTTGACGGCCAGGATGTTCGTGACCGCGTCGGACAGCACGCCCGACAGTTTGTTCTGAGCGGCGGACGTCGCGGCCGAAAGCGGCATGATGCGCTTGTACATAAGCCAGACAAACGCAATGTAGACGACCATGATGCCCACCAGGATCACGGTAAACGTCGGCACCACCGGAGCGAGCGCCGCCACCGTGCAGACAACCGAAGTGATGGTGGGAATGAGCGAATACACCGTCACGTCGACCAAGCCCGTGTAGCCACTCATAAAACGACTCGTCTGGCTCACAAGCGATCCGCCAAAGCGGCTGGTGTGAAATGTCATGGATTGATTGGAGAGCGTATCGAAGCACAGGCGCGCCAAGTGATAGTTGCCCGCAATCTCGAGCTTGTAGACGGTGTAGTCCTGCAGCTTGGAGAGGATTTGGCCTACCAGGTTAACGAGCACGAGCGCCAGAATGTAAGGGCCAAAGACCTCAAACACCTGGTCGCCCGCCACGGGGCCGGCCTGGACGCGGTCGACGATAAGGGCCATCACGTAGGTGTTGGCAAACGTAAGCAAAAAGACATAGCCCGCCGACGAGAATACCGAGAGAAAGACGATCAACGGCTGCGTGCGCGTGACGTCCCAAAAACGCTGCAGCGTGCGGCGCACGGTGGAGCGTTTGAGCGGACTGGTGCTTCTCTGAGACATGGTCTTCCTTTCGCGTCTGATAGGGCGAAACGCCATTGTTGCACATTGAAGCGCACTTCAGGCAAGCACGATGCGAAAAGCGCCCGCGCCGTGCTTGCGCGGGCGCCCCGCCGTCAGATGCAGCTAGTCCTCGTCTTTTTGATCTGCGAGCAGCTCCGCGGATGTGAGCCCCAAGATCTCGTCAGCCTCCTTGGCATCTTCCAGGGCGTCGATGTCCTTGAGTTTGCGCTCCATAACGTTGGTGCGCGTGGTGATGATGCCCTCAACCGTTTTACCCGCGGTCTCGATCTGCTGTTGGGCGCGGCGCAGCGCCGCCTGATAACGCGGCAGCTCGGCCTTGACGGCGGAAAGCACGCGCAGCACGTCGTCGGTACGTTTTTGCAATTTAAACGTCTGGTAGCTCATCTGCAGGCTGTTGAGGATGGCCGCCATGGTGCTGGGGCCGGCAACGTTGACGTGATAGTCGCGGCCCAGGGTCTCGATAAGCCCGGGACGGCTGACGACCTCGGCGTACAGCCCCTCAAACGGAACGAACATGATGCCAAAATTGGTCGTCGCGGGCACGCTCAGGTACTTTTCGCAGATGTCCTTTGCCTCGCGTTTCACCATGGCGTCGAGTGTCTTGCGCGCGGTGGCCACAGCCTCGGCATCACCCGACTCTTGCGCGTCGAGCAGGTGCTCGTACGCGTCGCCCGGGAATTTGGAGTCAATCGGCAGCAGCACGGGATCGCCCTCGTCTACCGGCAGCTTGACGGCAAACTCAACCCGCTCCGAGGCGCCGGGCTTGGTAGCGACGTTTTCCAGATACTGGTCGGGCGTAAGGATGTCCGCCAGGATTGCACCCAGCTGCACCTCGCCCAAAATGCCACGCGCCTTGACGTTGCCCAGCACGCGCTTAAGGTCGCCCACGCCGGTGGCGATTGACTGCATGTCGCCCAAACCCTTGTACACAGCCTCGAGCTGGTCGCTCACCTGCTTAAACGATGCCGACAGGCGATCGTTGAGCGTACGGGAGAGTTTCTCGTCCACCGTCGCGCGCATCTGATCGAGCTGCACGTTGTTGTCCTTGCGGATGGCGCCAAGCTGGGCATCGACCGTCTCGCGCACCTTGTCTAGGCGGTGCTCGATGCCCTCACGGTTGGCGCCAAGCTGTTGGGCCGTCTCTCGACGCAGGTCATCCATACGGTCGCCAGCCTGCGAGAACTCACGCGCGATGGTCAGGTAGCGCTGCTGCTCTACGGCCGCATCGGTCGTCTGCTGCTGCGCGATGGCATTTGCCGTGCGGCGGGTTTCTGCCAACGCGACGTTCAGGGTGTCGAGCGCGTTGTTGGCCTGCTCGAGCGCAGCCAGCATCTCCGCCCCGCTATCGCCGCGCTCCCACAGCTCGGCGCGAAGGCCCTTGAGCTGCAGGGCACAAGCCACAGCAACCCCCACCGCCGCCAAGGCGATTACAACAAGCACGATATCAATAGCAGACATAGACTCCGCCCAACAAACCTCATCGACTATCAATCAAAACCGCGATCAATCTTACCCCGCCACACGCACCGGGCGCCCGGCCCCTTCTTTGGCGCCGCCCCCCTCCGCATATTCCATAATGCGGCGTGCCGTTTCCCTGCTCACTTTTGAGTCATCACCGGCTAAGTATGCGTAAACGTTTCCCTTATTCAGATTCAAATCGCGGCAGAGACCGTAGCGCGTTACGCCCGATTCCCCTAGCGCCCCCAATGTTCTTTTTCGCATCAGGGCGTTGATCCTTCTGTCCGCCACTGGCTTTTCCTTCACCGCTCTATACGCACGCCAAACGTTGGCATAACGATTGGGGAGCTCACTTTTGGTGCATAGAGAAGCCATGCTACCCGCTTGGCCGTACAAGGACAAAACGCCTCGGTAACTTTCTTCCATCCACGAGCCCTCGGATAAACCCAGAACGTATTCGGCTTTACCCTGCGCCAAAGCAAGCAAAAACTGAGGCTCCGCCACGCGCGGCGCAACCGTCATCGCCTGCTCAACCAGTTTTCTAAAACTCAGCGACTGTTGTCCGGACAGCTCTCGGCAATAGCCTTTTAAGAATCCCTCAAAGGTCAGATTCAACCGAGCGCCTCCTTTTTGTATTGCCTGTATGCGCAGACCATCTCTTGATAACTCCGCTCCGAAGGCGACGACGCCAGCGCCTCTCCCTCGTCGAATATAAGCCGTTCGAGCAGTCCCCAATCAAGTCGGTCGACGAATGCCTGACTATGAAGATCGACGATGTCGTTCGGACGGTAGGCATAGAGCTTCATTACCGCCAGATCCTCCAAGAGGGATCTGCTCTAAATCCTGCTTATACATAGCAAATCCTATTATTATTCATCTTCAATAATACTATTCAGTCGCACGACAGGACCCACAGGATGCAAGAATTTTACTCGTGGCGATAATCCCTACTCCCTAGAAGTCCTAATGTGACAAACGCTAACTCTCCCAGCCGGCGCGGATGGTTGTTACGACATCGCCTAGACGCTGGCCGAGAGCCGCCAAGTGCTCAAGCACCTCGCTGGGCGAGGCGCCGTTGAGAATGCACGTGAGGGCATATGAGGCCAAGAAGATTGCCGCGAGCCCCAACGGGATCAGCACGATCATCGCCAGCGTACGCAGGCGCTGGACCCAGCGACGGTGGCGCGCACGACGTTTATCGAACGCGAGCTCCTGGGCATATGAATCCTGCTGTACGGAATAGGCTCCTGGGTCTACCTCACCCGCAGGCGATACCGCGGGCACGGCGTTTTGCGCAGGAGGCTGGACGGCCGCCCCTTGCATTTGCATCTCCATAAGCCGTTGCTGTTGGCGCAACATGCGCTCGGCTTGTTGCTGCGGGGTCTCAAGAAACAGATCCATGTTGGCCTCCTCAATCGGAGCATTCGATGCTTGCGCCCAGCATCCCGCACCGCCAAGGCCACGGCAACGCAATCCGTGGCAATAGCTGCAAAGTTTCTTGTTGACAAAAGCTGTCGAAAA
>CAUAGV010000010.1 GCA_958428675.1 uncultured Collinsella sp. | reverse complement strand
ACACAAAGATGCCGCCGCCCACCACGGTAAAGATGAGTGCACATGCCATATAGGCATCGTCCATGGGGTTTACGCTGGCAGGGGCCATGCGCAGCAGTTTGGCAACGTCGTAGAAGGGTTGCAGCAGGCGTGGGCCCACGCGGCCCTGCATGCGGGCCGAAAGTTTGCGGTCAACGCCGTCGATCAGGCCACCCACAAGCGGCGCAATCAAGGCAAACGCCACGGTGCCAATAAATATGCCCACGACACCCGAACCTTCAAAATACTTGCCGCGCAGCACCGAGGGCGCGCTCATGGCAAGTCTCTCGGGCCCAATCCACGCGCAACACAGCAGTGCAAACAAGATAATGCTGCAACACACGACGCTACCCGCGGGGCCAATACGCTTCTCGCCAAGGGCGTCCTCCGAGTACCAATTGCGCTTTTCGGCCTTCACCTCGTGTCCCATCGAGCCGCGGAAATGGCGGTAATTATCGGTTCCCACGCCCGAAAGATATACGTTTACGTGCGGTTTGTTGCTCACGCGGAATGAAGTCAGCAGCACCACGGCGATAAACGCCACGATAACCACCATCAGATACATGGAGTCCTTGCCAATAACGTACGGCACGCGGCCAAACACCATAGCCAAGTAAGGCGACACCAGACCGCTCGAGATAACCGGGAACGCCACGCAGCACAGAATTAGCAGCGCGGCGATGGTGTTGAGGGCCATCCATTCGGTCTTATGGACATTGACCTCAACGTTTTGAGCCGTGGGGTCGACGCCCGAAAGCTTGGCAAGCCATTTACCCCAGAAGAAGAACGTCGCGGCCGAGCCAAAGGCAAGCACCATGATCATGAGCACGTTGCCGGTCTGCGCAAACGCCACCAGGGCGCCCCACTTGGACACGAGCATGCCAAACGGCGCCACGAACATGCCCATAATGCCCAGCATCATCAGGCGCGTCAGGTGCGGCATGCGGCTGAACATGCCGTCCATGTCCTCGATATTGCGGCTGCCGATATGATGCTCGGCGGTGCCCACGCACAGGAACAGCAGCGACTTGGCCACCGTGTGGAACAGGATCAGGAAGATCGCGGCCCACACGGCCTCGGGCGCGCCGACGCCCAGGCAGGCGCTGATAAGGCCCAAGTTGGAAATGGTGGAGTACGCGAGCACGCGTTTGGCGTTGCTCTGCGAGATGGCCATGAGGGCAGCGAGCAAAAACGTGATGGCACCCACACTCGTGACCATAAAGCCAGTCACGGGATAGATGGCATAGAGCGGGCTGAGCTTGACCATCAGGAACACGCCGGCTTTGACCATGGTTGACGAGTGCAGCAGGGCGCTCGTGGGCGTGGGGGCAACCATGGCACCCAACAGCCAAGTGTGAAACGGCATCTGCGCGGCCTTGGTGAGTGCGGCGAGCGACAACAGGATGACCGGCATCACCAGCAGCGCGGACTGCGCGGTTCCGGTGCCGGAAAGCTCGATCATGCCCGAGATGGTCAGCGGCATGCCGTTAACGTGCAGGTACATGAGTCCGGCCAAAAACGCGATGCCGCCCAGCATGTTGAGGATGATCTGGGTGAAAGCGTTTTTTATGGCCTCGGGCGTGCGCGTGTAGCCAATCATGAGGAACGAGCACACGGTGGTGATTTCCCAGCCGCAGAACAGCCACTCAAGGTTGTCGCTCGTCACGATGACGAACATGGCCGAGAGGAACAGGAACATGAGCGCCAGGAACTGCGGGCGACGGTCGGGCGCCGCCTGCCCGCGCAGCGCGGCCTCGTGCTCGTCATGGGCCTGGAAGTCCTTCATGTAGCCCAGGGCGTACACGCAGATTAGACTGCCGACGATGCCGACGGCGAGGACCATGATCACGCTCATGTAGTCCAGGTAGAGCGGCGTTGCCGTGACGGCTTCGGTCGCGGGCAGCGTCATAGCTGCAAAGGTGAGCGAGCCCACCAGCTGCACCACGCCGAGCACCGTGGTGAGCGTGCTCTTATATTTACGCGCGTTGTACAGGATGACGGCGCACAGGATCACGTCGATGACGGAGCTGATGATCGAGAGCACATGCGAGGTGCCCGGTGCCACCTCGAAGCTCTGCGGGCCCGTGCCAAAAAACATGACGGCGACTACAACCGTCACCGCCATAATGATGCCAGAGCCTACAAGCCCTAGCGCATCGCGGGCGCGGTCACCGCGCGCGAGCAGCATGCCCAGCGCCGGTACCAGCGGAAACAGGGTAAGGAAATACAGTAGCGTCATACCATCACTCCCCCATGCAAAAACACTGCAATTGTTTAACGTTATAGCTCAGCTGAGGAGTAGCGGCGGCGGGTTTTCGGTCAACTGGAGAGTTTTAGGCGTACGGGGTAACGAGTCTGTCCGCTTTGGAGCAGAGAGGCGACGCTCCCCCTATCGCGGCGGCGGGCGCACGGGCCACTGCGCGCGGTTTATTAACCACTTTGGAGGATGTTCCAGTAGGCTCACGACGGTCCAAAAAGTTGGCGCGGCAAGAAAAATGCGCCCCTGTGGGCGCACCATCCCGTTCGCTATTCCGCCTTTTTAACGCGCGGCTTGCGACCGCGCGGCTTATCAACCAGCGCGGACTCACCGCTCTCGCGATACTGGCGGCACCAAGCCTTGACCGAAGACTCGCTGGGAATCTTGTGCTTGATCATGGCCTCGCGAACCGTTAAGCCGTTTTCCAAGCGGTCCTTGACCACGGCGAGCTTAACTTCGTACGAATAGGTGTGATGATGCGAACCGGCGTTGAGAACGGCGTCGGCACCGCCTACGGCATACGCGCGGGCCCACTGACGAGCCGTGGCCTGGGGAATGCCAAGCTCCGCGGCGAGGGCGCGATGACCGACCCCCTCTTGGAGGATCTCGACGGCGCGCTGCCTAACCTCGGGCGCATGCGTGCGAGTCCTAGTTGCTTCCGACATACCTGCCACTTCTTAGCCTTAACCGTTAATCTGCTTTCTTACGTGCAAGTTAGATAGTAGCATTTTACTGTTTGCTCAAAGCAGTTAATTAAAATAGACGCGGCGTTATCTGGGCATTTGGCACCAATTTACGACATTTCTTTATCGATTATTTACGCTGGTAGCTGACTCGCAGCCAATCGTCATGCGCCTGTCAACAAAATTGACACCTCTTTATGTCCTTTGGCATAGAGGATATAGTTATTAACCCCTCCCCCAATAATTTTGAGCAATCGGCAAGGCAGTAGACGTCCTTACTCCTCATGATTACCGCGCATTGCCATCCACCGAAGCAAAACAAAAAGGGCAGGGCCTGCTGCGCTTGCAGGCCCCGCACCGGTTGACACCCGACGGGACACAGCCGGGCGAGGCGGATCCGTGCTACCGCCCCGCCTGGCCGCGATGTTCAACTACAGCTCGTTGGCCGCGTGATACGCCGTGCGAATGGCGCTCGCAATGTCGGCGGTGCGCTCGCCCGAGCAGTCGCCCACGCAGGTCACGGGCACCGTCACGCCATCCAGGTCAAACGCGTTGGCCTTGGAGCCCACGGCCATCACCACGTAATCGCAGGCGATCTTCACCGGCTCCTCGGGGCCGTCCTCGGTGGTGTGCACGGCCTCCACGCCCTCGTCGGTAACGGCGGTCAGGCGGGTCTTAACGTGCTGTTCCACGTTGTGGGCGGCGAAGTCGCTCATGATCAGCGGCAGAATGGTCTCGGACTCGCCCGCGGCAATCTTGTCGAGCATCTCGACGACCGCCACCTCGCAGCCGCGCTGCAGCAGGTACTCGGCAGTCTCGGTGCCCACCAGGCCACCGCCAATGACGGCGACGCGCCCGCTGAGCTCCACCTTGCCGGCCAGCACGTCCCAGCTCGAGACGACCTTGTCCGAGTCGGCACCCGGAACGGGGATGACCACGTCGTGCGCGCCCACAGCCACAATCGCGGCGTCGGCGGCGTTGAGATCCTCGGCCGTAGCGGCATGGTTGAGCTCGACCTTCACGCCCAGGCCGGGCAGAATCTTCTCGTAATACTCGACCGAGCGCATAATCTCATCCTTGCGCGGAGGCGCGGCCGCCAGCACAATCTGGCCGCCCAAGTGATCGCTCGCCTCATAGACGGTCACGTCGTAGCCGCGCTTGGCCGCCACGCGTGCGGCCTCCAGGCCGGCGATGCCGCCGCCCACCACGGCGATCTTCTTGTCGCCCTCGCCCGGCTTAATGGCGATGGTCGCCTCGTCGCCGTTCTCGGCGTTGAGCACGCACGAGATGTACTTGCGGTTTTGAATCGCATCGACGCAGCCCTTGTTGCAGTTGAGGCACTCGCGGATGGGCTCGCCGGTCGCGGCCTTCAGCGCAATGTCGGGGTCGCACATGAGCGAGCGGCCATAGGCGATAATGTCGGCCGCGCCGTCCTCAAGAATCTTCTCGCCGGCCTCGACCGAAACAACACGGCCGACGGTGGCCACCGGCACGGAGACCAGAGCCTTGACGCGCTCGGCCACCGGCAGCGTCCAGTTGTAGGGCATGGCACCCATGGGCGGAATGGTGTCGCCCATGTTGCCGGTGTGGTTGGCCTGTGCGACCTGGATCATGTCGATGCCCGCGCCCTCGAGCAGCTTGGCGAACTCGCAGGCCTCGTCGGGCTGCAGGCCACCCTTGCCGCGCGGCGTGCCGTCGGGGTTCTCCATGATCACGGGGAGCTTGTACTCCACCATCAGCTGCGGCGCGGCTTCCTTAATGGCGGCGACAACCTCGAGCGCATAGCGAACGCGGTTCTCGAACGAGCCACCGTACTCGTCGGTGCGCTGGTTGAGGATGGCCGAGCACAGCGAACCCACCAGACGGTCGCCGTGGACCTCGATGGCGTCGATGCCGGCCTGCTGCGCGCGGGCGGCCGAGGCAGCGATGGCCTCCTTGATCTGGGTGAGCTGCTCTACGCTCGCCTCGTTCACAAAGTGCTGCATGTCGTGGTGCAGCTTGGCATATGCCTGCTTGCGGATCTCGTTGGACTCGGCCATCTTGGCGGCGAAGGTCTCCTCGTCGCCGGCGGCCTTGGCCTCCTGCGCTGCCTTGGCGGCGGCCATGGAACCCATGACCATGCGGCCGACACCGGGCACGTCGTACTCGGGGTGGAACAGCTGCAGCGCGACCTTGGCGCCGTGCTTGTGAACGGCGTCGGCCAGCGCCTTAAACGTGGGGATCTGGGCGTCGGTCGCTAACTTGGGCGTGGGGCTTGCGGTCATAACAGGAGCGACGTCGCCAATAACGATGTAGCTTACGCCGCCACGGGCCAGGCGCTCGTAAAAAGCCAGGCTGCGCTCGCCAATGGAACCGTCGCGCTCCTCGTAGCCGGTGGTCAGCGGCGGGAACATAATGCGGTTTTTAAGCTCAAGGGGGCCAACCGTAATGGGCTGGAGCAGTTTGGATGCAGGTGCGGTCATGGACATTCCTCTCTTGTAGGCGCGGCGGCGATGTTGCCGCGTAGTTGTTTAGAGGATATGGCATGGGAATACAACAGCGCAACGGAAATCGGCGGATAGCAGGTGGCGGCAGGTGGATGGGGCGGGGCTGGCTGCCGGTTTGTCTCGATCTGTAACAGTTACTCAGCAAAACCGGGTCTTACTGTTACAGATCGAGACAAACCAAACCCGCCTGCTAGAAAATCTCAATCTATAACAACAACTCGGCAAAATGAGCCCCAGATGTTACAGGTCGAGACAGACGCGACCCAGCCCACCGGTATATCTCAACCTGTAACACCTAGCCGCCCAAATCGGGTCTAGATGTTACAGATCGAGATTTTGTTTGAGAGACCGAGAATTGGACCGAAAACACGGTCCCGGAATAACAAAAAAGCTCGCCGGCTAGGCCGACGAGCTGCAAGTTCTTGGTCGCGGGGGCAGGATTTGAACCTACGACCTCCGGGTTATGAGCCCGGCGAGCTACCAGACTGCTCCACCCCGCAATGTCTGGGCGCCTCATGTGCGCAAGAAAGAATATTACGTGGGAGTTCGGTAAACGGCAAGGAAAATCTCGTAGAGCATAATTCCTTCATATTTAAACCCCTCAGCCCCTATCACCGTAAACGAATCGCAGCCGAGCGCCGTCGACGGCACGTATACAATGGTGCGCGTCCTTTTATGCCAACACCGGGAGTAGACATGCTGCTCGCTATCGATATGGGAAACACGCAGACGGCCATGGGTCTGTTTGACGGAGACGAGCTGGTGCAGTCGTGGCGCATGCCCACCGACCGCTCCTATACCGCCGACGAGATCCACGTGCGCCTGATGGGCTTCTTTAAGATGTACGACCTCTCGCTCGGCGCGGTCGACGCGATCGCCTTTGCCGGCGTGGTGCCACAGCTCTCGCGCGAGTGGCACGCCGTGGCCAACCGCATCGCGGCAGACGCCATCGTTATCGGGCCGCAGACTGCCGCCGTGACCAAGCTGCGTGCGTCACGCCCCCAGGCCGTTGGTGCCGACCGCATTGCCAACGCCGTCGCGGCCGAGACATTCTACGGCGCTCCGGCGATCGTGGTGGACTTTGGCACCGCGACCAATATCGACGTCATCGACGAGGACGGCTATTACATTGGTGGAGCGATTGCGCCGGGCATCCGCATTTCGATGGACGCGCTCGCCGCCCGAGCCGCCAAGCTCGCCAGCGTTCCGCTCGAGGCACCCGAGCACGCCATCGGCCGCGATACCGAGGAGTGCATCAAGGTCGGCGCCGTAACGGGCGCCGCCGCCATGGCCGAGGGCCTGGTCGCGCGCATGAAGCGCGAGCTGGGACGCGAGGACGCCACCGTTATCGCCACGGGCGGCCTCGCCAGCATCGTCGCCGATTCGACCGACGCCTTCGACATAGTCGACGGCCAACTCACCATCAAAGGCATCTGCGAAATCTACCGCCGCATGCAGAAGCTGGGGTAGAACGGGCGCTAAGTCGTGCGCGCCAGCTCGCAGCGACCAGCCGCCAATCCTATTCCTCAAAATCGAAAATTTTTCAGGTTTGAGGAATAGGACTTTTTGCTAAGCCTCGCCGCACAACCACCTCGCCAGGTCCACGATCTGCACCCCATCGCGATCCGTGGCCTCGTGATGCGTGCGGGCAAGAATCATCTTGGGATACGCATCGCCAATGCTCAGCAGTGGCGAAATCTCGCGTTCAAACGTCTTATCCGAGCTGATGTCGTCGCTCACCTGAATGTAGAGCTTCTCGCTTCGCTTGATTGCCACAAAGTCTATTTCCTTTTTATAGAGCACACCGACGTATACCTCATATCCGCGGCGCAGCAGCTCGATTGCCACCATGTTCTCGTACACGCGACCCCAGTCCATATCGCGTGTACCGAGCAGTGCGTATTTGAACGCGTGGTCTGCCAGGTAATACTTCTCGCCGCTCTTAAGGTATTTCTTGCCGCGAATGTCATATCGACGAACTTTATAGAAGGCAAACGCATCGCACAGGTACCCCATGTACGCACCGACCGTCTTGTTCGTTATCTTTAGCCCATCCGCGTTCAAAACATCCGTAATGTTGCGTGCCGACGTTATGTTGGAGACGTTGTCCATCATGTAATCGGCAATGCGCAGCAGTGCCGATTCGTTTCTCACGTTATGCCGCTGCACGATATCCCTCACGATGAGCGTTTTGAAGACATTGGAGAGATATTGGTAGCGCTGCTCCTGCAGTGGATAAGGGTAAGAGCCGGACATACCGCCGGTTCTCGCGTACTCATCGAAGTCGCGATCGACCTCGCCCTCGTCACTATAGAAGCGATACTCCTCAAACGAGAATGGGAAAACCTCGATCTCGAACGTGCGCCCCGTAAAGAGCGTCGACAGATCGCTCGACAGCAAAAAGGCGTTCGATCCGGTGATGAAGATGTCGTACTGCTCGGATGCATGGAGGCTGTTGATCGCGCGTTCAAAGCCGTCGCACATCTGAACCTCGTCGATAAGCAGGAAGTTTTGCTTATCGGACACTCGATGCTCTTTCACATAGGCGAGCAGGGCATGATATTCGAGCAGGCCCTCGAACTCGTCGAGGTTGTAATTGATATGGATGACATTCGAATTGGACAGATTTGCCTCCACGTAATCGCGGAGGGCCTCGAGCAATTTTGACTTACCGCTACGGCGAATGCCCGTTATGACCTTGATATCCGGTACGCCAATAAGGCTCGTCAACGTGTCCATATATGACGTTCTATTGATGAGTTTCATTGGTGCCTCCCTGCGGTCTTCTATCGCTATTCCTCAAAAACGAAAATTTTTCAGTTTTGAGGAATAGGCTCTGCAACGAATATACCTCGTTAAAGGCCGAGCTGGCTTAATTCTATTCCTCAAAATCGAAAGATTTTCAGTTTTGAGGAATAGGGTGCTGACAACCCATTCCCCAGACAAGCAAGACCCTCCCCGGCACAGCCGAGGAGGGTCTTGTTATCATCGCTATCTTTGAACGCGGGCGCCTCGCGTTACAGTCCGCGAATCCGTACGGCCTCGGGCGGAAACTCCTGCTCGCCGGCATCAGTCTTGATGGTCGCGCGACCCCAGATGTCCAGGCCCGCAAACACACCGACCGCAAGCGGCAAACCGTTGGGCGACACCGCCGCGACCTGACGACCCAGCAGTGGCACCATGTCAAAGTACTCGCCCAGCACCGGAGCCAGCGGGCCGGCAGCGCCCTGCGGGGTGTTCGCGACGGCAGCCCAGGTATCCACGCGGGCCAGCACGGCGGCGGCCAATGCCTCGACCAGCGCCTCATCTGCCATATCCACGCCAAGCTCACCCAGCGCCGCACGCTCAATATCAACCGTCACCGCGGCAAACATGCCCGCAGCACCGGCACCGCCGTTCACGGCAACACGCGCGAGCGACGTCTCAAACGCAGGCGCACCGCACACGATATCGCTCGGCCACTGGATACCCACCTTACCGGCAAGGCCCAGGCCCGGCGCCGAAGCCGTGCCCACGAGCGCGTCCATCATGCCCATCGCCGCCACAAACGGCAGGCCGTGGAAGGCATGCATATTCACATCGGGGCGCACAACCAGCGAAAACGTCAGCGAAGCCTCGCCCACGCTCCAAGCGCACCAACCCGCGGACGCACCCTCGCGACCCGCGTCGCGCGCGGCGTCAAGCTCGGTGCCAGCGGCAACAGCATTCATCTCGATCATCTACATGCGCCCCAATTCGCCCACAATATGGCCCACGCGGTCCTCGGGCTCCTTGACCTCGACGCCGTTGTAGCGGAAGAACCGCGCCGGATCGTGCATCAGATCCTCGAGCGGCACCAGCACAAAGTCGCGCTCGCCGATCAGCGGATGCGGCAGGCGCAGCTTTTTGCCGCCGTGGGTCTCGCCGTCCATCCACAGCAGATCCAGGTCGATGGTGCGCGGGCCGTTGGCCTTGGCCTTTTTGGAGCGGTCGCGGCCCAGCTCGGCCTCGATCTTCATGAGCTCGTCGAGCAGCACCAACGGCGCCAACTCGGTCTTGATCTCGATGACGGCGTTGGCAAACGCGTCCTGGCGTGTCTCGTAGGCCGGCTCGCTCTCGTAGATCTTGGAGGAGTTGGACACGCAGGTGAGTGGAATCTCGGCGATCATGTCGCGTGCGGCGCGGATGTTGTCGCAGCGATGCCCCAGGTTAGAGCCCACGGCCACAAACGCGCGGCGCGGCTGCGGCTTGGCAACCGCCCAGTAGCCGTTCAGGAACTGCGCAAAACCCGCGGCGTCGTGCACGCGCACGATGTTGGCACCGGCCTGGATGGCGCCCAGGCACACGCCAAACGTAGCGGCATCGCGCTCGGCGGCCTCGGTCACGCCCGAGACGGCGCCCACAAAGCGCTTGCGCGATACAGCGCACATGAGCGGATAGCCCAGTGACGCCATCTTGGCAGTCTCGCGCTGGATGACGATGTCCTCGTTGGCCGTCTTGCCAAAGCCAGGACCGGGATCGATGCAGATGCGGTCGCGCGACACGCCGGCGTGGATGAGCGCGCGAGCCTGGTCGGACAGAAAGCCCATGACGCGGCGCATGATGGGCGCCGAATCGGGCAGGGTGAAGCGGCGGAGCTGCGAGGTGGGCACGTAGGCTTCCTCGCGGCGGGCGCTGCGGCGCATCATGGCGGCCAGGTGGTCATTGGGCTCCGATGCGGCCTCGGTGGCTGCGGGCGCGGCCTCGGGCGCGGGTGCGACGGTCTCGGCGGCAGTAGCCTGCTCGACGGCGGGCGCCTCCTGCTCGCTTGCGGGCTCAGACGTGGGCTCCGGTTCACCAAACGGCAACGAGGGCTGCACCACGCCGCCCGGAAGCTTGGCCTCCGGCTTAGGCTCGCCCAGCAACTTGCCGCGACGGCGACGGGCCGGCTTCTCGGCCTCGCGCGCGGCCTCGGCAGCCGCTTCGCGCGCCTTCTCGGCAACAAACGCCGCTGCCGAGGTATCGAGCTGCACCGTTGCGTGCGTGCGCGCGGGCGCGGCGACCTCGCCGGCATGCATCACGATGACGCCGCAGGTGCTCGTCTTAACAAACTCGACCATCTTGGGGTCGGTGAAGCCGGTCACGTCGTTGACGATCGAGGCGCCGCAGCGCACGGCCGCCTTGGCAACCGCCACGTGACGCGTGTCGATCGAGACGATGGCGCCCTCCTTGGCCAGCGCGCGCACCACGGGCAGCACGCGGCGAGCCTCCTCGTCGGGATTGACCGGGGTAAAGCCGGGGCGCGTGGACTCGCCGCCCACGTCGATGATGTCGGCGCCGGCGTCGAGCATCGCCAGGCCATACTCGATGGCGGCATCCGGGTCGAAGTGCTCCCCGCCGTCGCTAAACGAATCGGGCGTCACGTTGAGGACGCCCATGATGCGCGGACGGTCAAAGCTGAGCTCGTACTTTCCGCACCGCCATGTCTTGCTGTCGTTCGCCATGAACATCCTCCTAAAATGCCCACGCCGCCGAGCTTGGGGAGCTGGCGGCGGGGTCGCTTTGCACTCAGTCTTTCTATTGTATCCGCGCGCGCGGGCTAGAACGCAAACGCGGCCGCGATGTCGCAAGAAATCAGCAGGTCGGCATTTGCATCCTGATCGGTGGGAGCAAGGTTGCATATGGCCAGCGTATCGCCGGTAAAGTATCGCGTAAGGCCTGCCGCCGGATACACCACGAGTGAGGTCCCGCCCACAATGAGGGCATCGGCCGCGGCGATGGCGGCAACGGCACCGGTCAACACATGCTCGTCGAGCGGCTCTTCGTAGAGCACCACATCGGGCTTGATGCGACCACCGCACGCGGGGCACACGGGCACGCCCGCGGCACCCTCGTGCTCGCGCGCGCAAATCCATTCGGCACTGTAGACCGCGCCGCACGTCTGGCAGATATTGCGGTGAACCGAGCCGTGCAGCTCAAACACGCGCTGCGAGCCCGCCATCTGATGCAAGCCGTCGATGTTTTGCGTCACCACGGCGTCGAGCTTGCCGGCACGCTCCAGCTCGGCCAGCCTGGTGTGACAGCGGTTGGGCTTAGCGTTAAGCGCGATCATCTTGGTGCGGTAAAAGTCGAAGAACTCCGCCGGATGTGTCTCGTAAAAGCTGTGCGAGAGCATGGTTTCGGGCGGATAGGCAAACTGCTGGTGATACAGGCCGTCCACGCTGCGGAAATCGGGAATGCCGCTTGCCGTGGAAACGCCCGCGCCGCCAAAGAAGACCACGTGGCTATGGGTTTCGAACAGCTCCGCCAGCGCGGCGGAGGCCTGCTTGGGATCCGATATTGCCTGAGTCATACGAGTCCTCCGTCTTGGTTGGTCGGGCAGCGTCGGGCGATGTTCCGGCACGCGGCCTTTGGTTCGGCGCGTGGGGCCCACCCCGCCCTTGTTGCGCTAATCTTAAACCTGCCAACCCCGTCGAAAGGACACCATGCCTCAGACTTACACTTTTGCCTCGTGGAACGTCAACGGCCTGCGCGCCGTGCTCAAAAAGGACCCGAGCTTTATCCAAATCGTGCAGGAGCTCGATGTCGACATCCTGGCGCTGCAAGAGACCAAGCTGCAGGAGGGCCAGGTCGATATCGACCTGCCCGGCTATCACCAAACCTGGAGCTACGCCGAGCGCAAAGGCTATTCGGGCACCGCGGTCTTTAGCCGCCAGGAACCGCTGCGCGTGCTGCGCGCCGATGCGTTGCTGCCCTACGCCGGCGAAGGCGAGGCGGCCGAGCTCGTGGCGCAGGCCGCAACCGAGGGCCGCGTCTGCGCGCTCGAGTTCGACAAGTTTTGGTTTGTCGACGTCTATACGCCCAACGCCCAAAATGAACTCGCCCGCATCGACGTGCGCATGGCCTGGGACGATGCTTACCGCGGCTTTTTGAACGCGCTCGAGCGCGAGACCGGCAAACCCGTCGTGACCTGCGGCGACTTTAACGTGGCGCACGAGGAGATCGACCTTAAGAACCCCAAGTCCAACCGCGGCAACGCAGGCTTTTCGGACGAAGAGCGCGGCAAGTTTACCGAGCTGCTCGACGCCGGTTTTACCGATACCTGGCGCGCGGCAAACCCCGACGTCGAGGGCGTCTACAGCTGGTGGAGCTACCGCTTTAATGCCCGCAAGAACAACGCAGGCTGGCGCATCGACTACTTCCTGGTAAGCGACGCAATCGCCGACAACGTACGCGACACCGGCATCCGCGGCGACATCTTCGGCAGCGACCACTGCCCCGTCACCCTCGCGCTAGAGCTCTAGCCCCAGCTGATCCCCTGGGGACGGAGGAAAACGAATCATTTTGGGCCTCGTGGGGGTATCCACGTGACCCATCCGCCACGAAACACGCCCATCTACTACGTTTAAGCCACCACCCTCAACCACAGCAAACAACGCAAAAAGAAAACCGCAGGTAGAAAGCCTGCGGTTTTTTATAAAACGCAGTCATGGTCGGGAGTATCAAGCTAAACGTAGTAGATGGGCCAGTTTCGTGGCAAGCGCCGTCAACTGATTCCCTGGGGACATCTGGGGACGGAAGAAAATGGATCAATTTGGCTCTCTGAGGGCCACGATGCCCGTCATATCAGCCGGCCATTCCAAAACTATGCCGGTTTACGGGGCTGAATCGCGAACCCCCAACCATACGCAATTCCGAGATAATAAAGCCGCAGGTGAACGGCTTGCTCTATTTCGAAAAAAGCCGGCATGGTCTGCCTGCGCCAATCTAGCCCCGTAAACCGGCATAGTTTTGGAATGGCACCGAAGCAGCATTGATTCCCGCCCCGGCGCAACCAGCCCTACAGCCCGTATTTCACGACGACACGGTTAATGCGACGGCACCAAGGCTTGTACAAGGCGGCCAAAAACACGCAGGTCGCAAGGCCGTGCGTAATATCGAACGGCACTGCCGTGGCAAGACGCGCCACGGCGCCCGCCCAGGTGAGCGGCTGCACAAAACCGATGATGTCATACGCGTTGATCACAACGCCATAGAGCAAACCCGAGGCAAAGCCATACGCCAACAGCGCCGGCATGCGCACGATGCCGTCGGCGCGGTCGAACGCGCCCACATGCGCCAGCACGCCGCCAACATAGCCCACCAGACCCCAGGCATACATCTGCCATGGCGTCCACATACCCTGTCCAAAAAAGAAATTGCTGGTCAGCGCCGCCAGCGCGCCAACCATAAAACCATTGCGGCGACCAAGCGTCGCCCCCGCGATAATGGCGATGGCACTCACCGGTTTAAAGTCGGGAATGGGACCGAACAAGATGCGCCCCGCCGCGGCCAACGCCGCCAACACCAGCGTGGGCATAATCTGGCGCAGGCCCGGGCGCGACGCCTCGTAACCCGCAAAGAACAGCGCAAGCACCAGTGCCACCACGACAAGCATGGCAAGCGCCGCCTGCTCAATACCTGCCAGCAACGTTGCAGCCATCACCGCAGGAACTGCCAGCAGCAGCGGGATTTCCATATGTTGCAAGACGCGCGACAACGGCAGCCCCCATCAAACGAATGTCCGTTTATGGTAGCACGGGCAAAATGAGGCCGACCAGTCCCCCGGCCGGCCTTGGCTGCCAGTCGATCAGGCTTTCGCCACGCGACCGGTCTTGGCGCTATTCGCCCGTAACTTTAGCGGCAATGGCCGCGACAAAAGGATCGAACAGCAAGCCGCCCACAACGACAAAGGCCCATCCGCCCACCACGAGGCGAACCCAACGCGAGAAAAACGGCACACCGTCGATAACGCCAACGCCTGACTGAAACGCGACTTCAAATAGCCCGATAATGCAGAAGAGCAGAGTAGCGCCCACAACGGTTCCGCAAATCCGTGCGCCCGGAGTGTTCCGATCAAAACCAAAAAACTCAATGCACGTCTCAATTGCTTTGCCAAAGAGCGGCAAAAAACCCACGAACTGTGCAATACCGATAGCCAGAATAAGCTGCCCCCAGAAACCAGTAAGTCCCTGAAAATCTAAGCCAGGCTTTCCCTCAACAATCGGCAGAAATGAACACATGAATAGAGGATTAACGATGCCGTTGAGAATGGTCACAGCGGTACTCTTTTTTAGTGTCAAGTAGACCAACTCCTTTTGCCCTTGTCGGCCAGGCCCAAAGGGCGAAAACAGGTGTTACATAAGTGAATCGGGAGACGGCAGGAATGGAGACACCAGCGCCGTCGCGCCAAACAAAACCGCGCACCCAAATAGAAGCGTTTCATAGCTCTCGCCAATGCAGAAGGAGAGGGCCACGGGAATCAAAAACGTAAGCCCCAGCGAAACGGTGCTCACCACGCCACCGGCGCTTCCTGCAAGCCCCTCGCGCACCTCGGGCAACATGTAGGGTAGCGACTGAACGACCGGACCGGCGACGGCAGTCGAAGCGCCAATCGCAAACATGAGCCCGACAGAAGGCTGAGAGACAAAAGCCTCTCCGGCCCACATAAGGGCACTCCCCGCCATTGCGGCGATGGCCATAAACACGCGATAGTCGCCAAATTGCGCTCGCGCGTAGGGACCGGCCACGCTGCCGACAATCGACCCAAGCGTCACGAAAGAGGCAAGAAGCCCGGCGACCTGGGGTTCGGTTGAAACCTCAAGTGCCGAGACAAGATAACCCGAGTACGCCGTAGCCGATGCAAGGGCGACTCCAAGCAGTATCGCCACGAGCCAAACCATCGGCATCTTGATTACCGCCGCAAACGCACTTGCCGACGATGCAGCAGGCTCCGCGCCCTGAACGCCAAAGCCATCTGCAGCCTGCAGAACATCTGCCGACGGCGCAACCAGCAGCCACAGCAATCCAAACATGGCAAATAAAACCGCGGCAAGGGTATACGCCTGTCCGGGCGTTGCAAAGAGAGGAGAGGTTGCAAGCGAGCAGGCGATTCCGCCCGACCCCGCAGCGTAAAACCATCCCATGGCCCTATCGGTTTCTCCGCCAAAAGCGGAACCAAGCACTTTTAGAACGATGGCATTCACGACGCATGGTGCCGCGCCCAGAAGCATGGTCGCCGTGAACAGCGTCGCAAACGATGCGCACTCCGCGCGAGCAACCGCTGCAATTGCAGAAATCGCCGATGCGATGAATACGAGCACCTTCACGCCATATCGATCGGCGCAAACGCCGACAGGCATGCCGAATACAACGGCAGGAACAAACGGGGCAAACAGGACGGCTGAAAACTCGGCCGAGGTCAGATGCAGGTCCGACACAACCAGATGTGCCAATCCCGAGACCTGATACTGCGCGTAGTTCGCAGCAAACACGATGCCGCACACCACAAACAGCAGGGCATTTTTTTCGACCGTCCCTTTGCTCACGTTCATCACCCTATCTATGCTTCATCCTTGCGATAGACGACGCGTCCGTTAAAGATCGTCGTCTCGACTTCGAGATCGCGAAGCGCCATCGGGTTCATTTCAAACGGATTGCCCGACAGGATGACGATATCGGCAAGCTTGCCGGCGGCAAGGCTGCCCAAACGGCGCTCAAAGCCCTCGACATATGCTGAGCCGAGCGTGTGCGCTTGCAGCGTCTCGCCGAGCGTCAGGGCATTCTCGCGGAAGTATCCCTCCGCCGGGTGCCCGTCAAACTCGCTACGCGTCACCGCAGCATACACGGTATCGATAGGATCGATTGACATCACCGCAGGCCAGTCAGTACCAAGCCCTAAGTGGATTCCGCCATCGGCCTCTTCCCTATAGCGCCACATGTGGCTCATGCGCTCTTCGCCAAGAGACTCCTCGTACACGCCCTGCCCAAGGCCTCCGATGGGATGCTGCGGCTGAATCGCAGCATTAATGCCCAGGCGCTTCATGCGAGCAATATCCTCGAGCTTCAGGTTATCTGTATGCTCGATAGCAAAACGCGCCCCCTTGTTGCCGCACACCTCCTCGGCACGCTCGACGGCATCGATAATCATCGTGGCCGATGCGTCGCCGATGGCATGAATACGAACATCGAAGCCATTCTTGCTGGCCTCGAGCATCGTGCGGTCAAGCGTCTCCTGGTTGCATGCTGGTTCGCCGCGAAAGTCCTTCCCCGTAGGAGCGTTAAGATACGGCTCATGCATGTAGGCCGTGTACGCCTCGGGACAGCCGTCCAAAATGTACTTGAGACCCGCCATTCGGACGCGCTCGCCGTGATGACGCACACGCAGGGCCTGCGACTCTGCCATCGGAGCGTCGAGCGCAGAATAGTAGCTAATACGCAGCGTACTCAGGTCCTCGCTCGCCAGACGGTCATAGATGTCGTACACGCCGGGCGTGGTCACGCCCAAAGGATACATATCACCGATCGAAGTTATGCCGAGCTTGTTGAACTTGCGCATCGACTTGAGCAACGACGCATCAAGGTCCGGTTTGTTGAGCACAACATCGAGCAAGATGTTCGTCGCCTGGGGCTCAGACAGAAAGCCATTGGGCTCGCCGTTGTCAAAGTGGCGGATAAGGCCACCTTCAGGCGTCGGGGTATTGCGATCAATACCAACCGCCCTGAGCGCGGCAGTATTGCACCACACTACGTGCATTGAAAAGTCCGAGAGCACGATTGGACGGTCGATATCGAGCGCATCGAGGCTGCGGCAATCAGGGTCAGTCGGGTTTTCCCACGCGGGCGAATACCAACCCTGACCGTAAATCCACGGATTGTCAGGATGCTCGGCGGCAAACTTGGCAACAGCATCCACGCAAGCCCGCTCGCTCGGCAGAAACATCAGATCGCAACAGAAGTCTTCATCCTTCTGGATTGAACCAAGCGCAAAATGCATGTGTGAATCGTTGAATCCGGGCATGACCAGTTTGTTGCCGGCGTCAATAACCTCAGTATCGGGACCGATAAACGGCTGCACCTTGTCGGGAGAGCCCACGGCCACAATCTCGCTGCCGCGAACTGCAACGCACCCAGCGCGAGGCTCAAGTTCCTCGGCCGTAAACAGCGCCGTCGTCTTAAGGACGATATCGGCAGGGACTACCGCCTCCATGGCTACTCACTGTCCTTAGCGACGGCGGCCTGCATGGCCTTGCGACCGAGCTCGGGCAGGAAGAAAACCGGAACCACGGAAAGCAGGAAGCAGAGGCTCTCGAGACCCATGTTCATAGTGTAATCGGCACCGGCAATGGCGGAGATACCGATAGGCAGGAAATAGCTCATGAGCAGGGAGATGGTACCCACGATGCCGCCGGCGGAACCAGCGTACGTATCACCAATCTCGGGGAGGAGAACAGGCATGGACTGCATGATCGGCCCATTGATGGCGGTAAAGAAGCCGTTGACGACTAGAATCGTCCACAGAAGGAAACCAACCGGGGTGTACCACGTCACAAACATCGATATGGCACCGATAAGAGTAGTGACGATGAGAAAACCCTTGAACTTTCCAAGCTTATCGCAGAACGCAGGCCCAACGATGCAGCCGAAAAAGCTGCCAACGGTAACAATTGCGGCCATGAAACCAGCAGTGGCGACGTCTATGCCCTTGCCAAGCTGAAGCGCCTGAGGCAGGAAACCGGCATAGGCAGTGGTAGAGGCAAGTCCAAAACCGACGCCGATGGAGATTAGCCACACGCCAGGACTCTTGATAGCAACCTTGAGGTAGTCGAGCACGGGCTCGGGCTCGGGGAGCGATTGCCCCTCGGGCACATCTCGGTCAAGCACGATCCAAAGAACCCAGGAGATGGTCATGACGACAGCAGCGACCATATAAGAGTTAAAGACGCTGCCGAACAAGCCAGCACAGATCTGAGCGACGACGATGGCAACGCACGAAGCCGCGTAGAACAAGCCCATGGCGAAACCAGTCTGTTCACGGAACCAGGTGCCGAGCACCTTGATGAGGTTGGCGTTGAGTGCCGAGATTCCCATGCCAATCAGGAACATCGATGCCATCTGCATCGTGAACGAATCGAGCGTAAAGCAACGGAGAAAACCTCCGGCAACCGAAATTGCGGTGCAAACCGTGACAACTTTCTTAGAACCGATGCGATCGCCAAGGGCGCCCAACGGAATCGAAAAGAAAACGGCAGTAAGCATAGGAACGAGAAACAGCATCGAAAAGCCGACGGTATCGATATTGAGCATAGGCATGACCTCGACGGCAAGCGCCGAGACCTGATACTGCATGTAGTTAGCCATAAAGCACAGCAGGCAAACGACCGAAACAATCGCCCAACGCCATGAAGGAAGCTTCTCTTCCATGATGACTCCTTTAATAAGTCGGAATAATCAAACAGCTTGGAGAACCGGGCCCTGGCTCTTAGGTATTCATATTTTGCGATTGGCCCCTCACCGAAACCATTCGGCTAACGGCTTATCATCATTCGAAAAAAGGAGTAGTATCTCTACGCAAATTAACTAAAATGCCAGCTAAACCACTACCCAATCTCATCGGAGGTCATCTTGAGCTTTTTGTCCGATTCTGAATGGCTCTGCTTAAACGATCTCGTGCTTTCGATTAATTCCATCGACAGCGACCGCGAGTTTCGCTCGACCGTCCTCAAAAAGCTGCGTTTTCTCATCCCCTACGAGTCGGCTGCATTTTTCCTGAGCGACCTTTCCAGGGATCTCGTATCCACCCCGCAAGAATGGAAAACGCGCGTCTTTCTTGACCCTCTTGGCATCGATGTCCCCGCTGGGATGCTCGAGCTCTACACCGAAAAGTACTGGCAGCAGGACATGATCGTCGCCCACCGCAATCTTACGCGCTCGACGGTGCTGCGCGAGTCCGATCAGCTCAGCCCTGGCGATATCGACAGCAGTTATATGAAGGATTATCTTGGCGGCCGCCACGTCGTCAACGTCAGTTTCTTTAATGACGAGGGCTTTTTGGGATCGCTCAATCTTAATCGCAAGAAAGAAGAGGGCGACTTTAGCGATCGTGAAGTTCAAATCCTTGAGCTCATCGAACCACACCTCACGAACCGACTATCAAAATGGCGTGTACGCGCCGACCGCAGTTCGTCTGAAATCGTATTTGCTCACGACTACGACGTCTCAGCGCGCGAAATCGATGTGTGTCGTTGCGTGTTATCGGGCATGGACAATGCGGCCATCGCCGAAGAGCTATCCATCAGCACCGGCACCGTTAAAAAGCATCTGGAGAACATCTTTCGGAAAACACAGGTCAATAGCCGTGTTGGGCTCATGGCGCTCCTTCAGCAGTACACGGCGCTCAAACAGTAAGCCCGATCTCGCCCCGCGAACCCCATCACGCCCTATAAAACACGTTGTCGGCAAAAAAGTCAGCGGGCGGCTCCATACAGGCAATCTCGCCGTCAAACATCATGGCGATGTCGTCGGCTACCTGCTCGGCAAAATCCAGGTCGTGCGTTGCCATGATGACGGTGCCGCCAGCCCGCGCATGGTCGCGCAGGGCGCGGGCGATGATGCGGCGGCTGGCCAGGTCCAGGCCCTTGGTGGGCTCATCGAGCAATAGCAGTTCGGGGCCGATTAGCAGTAGCTTTGCCAACGCAAGCAGTTGGCGCTGTCCGCCCGAAAGGTCATAGGGGTGGCGTTCCCCTAAGCCCGCGAGCCCCAGACTCACCGCGCGCTCCCGCGCCATATCCTCGCCGTACCCGCAGGTCGAAGCCCATTCCATCAGCTCGTCGCGCACCGTCTCGGCAACCAGCAATGCTTTGGGATTCTGAGGCAGCAGCGCCGCCGAGGCCGCTCCGCGCATCATGCGGCCGCGCTGCAGCTTGGCGGTCTTCGCCAGCACCGAAAGCATTGTCGACTTGCCGCAGCCGTTACCGCCAACAACCGCATGCACCGCGCCAGCCGAAAACGACGCATCGAGCCCGCGCAGCACCCAACCGCCCGCGCGATCGTAGCGAAACCAGCTCCCTGCCAGGGTGGTAGCCGACCCAGCGTGCATTTTTTGGAGTATTCTGCTTCCATCCGTGCGCAGGAAGGCTTCCGAGCCGTTCTTGAGCGACGTTTGCGCCACAAATTCGGACGATTTGTCCAATTCCGAACTTTTTTTCGCGCTCGAT
>CAUAGV010000009.1 GCA_958428675.1 uncultured Collinsella sp. | reverse complement strand
GGCCTGTGCGACGATCCTTCCGACCTGTACCACACGCTGTTGGTCAAGGCCATCAAGACCGAGCGCTGGCGCAAGTGGATGACCGGCGATGACGTTAACCTGCAGGTTGATGACATCCTGGCAGACGACGAGCTAAGCCTGAAGATTCTGGATGTCTCCGGCCACTACGCGTTCAACGATCCCGAGGTCAAGGAGCAGGTCGAGAAGCTCTACCGCAACCTCGCTGCCCAGGACATCGACGGCAAGCGCTTTGTGATCGAGCACATCAAGCGCCCGATCAAGCAGTACGTCGTCGGCCTTAACCTCAAGGGCGTCACGAGCCGCATCGAGAAGGCTCTCTAAGTAGCTTTTCCTACACGACGCCGGACCCGGGGCATGTCCCAGCTGCGGGTCCGGCACATAGGACAAAGGGACATCCCCTTTGTCCTATTTTTTGAGTTTTGGATTCCTCAGAAGGAGTTTGCACCATGAAGTTCTTTATCGATACCGCCAACCTTGACGAGATTGCCGAGGCCAAGAGCTGGGGCTGCCTGGCCGGTGTTACCACCAATCCGTCCCTGTACGCCAAGACCGGCGGTAAGCTCGCCGACTTTGAGCCCCACATGCTCAAGATCGCCGAGCTTTGCGAGGGACTGCCCGTGTCCGCCGAGTCCACCGCGACCACTGCCGAGGGCATGATCGAGGAGGGTAAGCGTCTTGCCGCCCTGGCCCCCAACATTGTGGTCAAGCTCCCCGTCTGCGAGGCCGGCCTCGCCGCCTGCCGCGCGCTGGCCGATGCGGGCGTGCGTGTCAACATGACGCTCGTCTTCTCGCCGACGCAGGCCCTCATGGCCGCCAATGCCGGCGCCCGCTACATCAGCCCGTTTGTCGGCCGCTTTGACGACATCGCCGAGGACGGCATCTCGCAGCTCGACAATGTCGTGACCTGCATCAAGAACTATGACTGGACCGGCAAGAACGTCGACGACACCGTCGAGATCATCACCGCTTCGGTCCGCACGCCCAACCACGTGACCCAGGCGGCTCTTCTTGGTGCCGACATCGCGACCGTGCCCATGGCCGCTCTCAAGAAGTGCCTGCATCACCCGCTGACCGACCAGGGCCTCGCCTCTTTTGAGGCTGACTGGCAGAAGGTCGTCGCTCAGGCCTAACGAGTGGGTTGCCCCGGCATCGCGTCATCCGGTGCCGGGGTTGTTCTCAAGAGAGGAATTCGTATGACCAACCAGGAGCTGGCGAAGGTCGCCAATGAGGTCAGGAAGGGTGTCGTGACTGCGGTTCACGCGGCCAAGTCGGGACATCCGGGTGGATCGCTCGGTGCTGCCGACATCATGACTTATCTGTACTTTGAGGAAATGAATATCGATCCTGCCGGCCCTCACAAGGCCGATCGCGACCGCTTTGTGCTCTCCAAGGGTCACGCGGCGCCGGGCCTGTATTCGGTGCTGGCACATCGCGGCTATTTTCCCGTCGAAGAGCTCGAGACGCTCCGCCATATTGGCAGCCGACTGCAGGGCCATCCCAACATGAACGACACCCCGGGCATCGATATGTCCACCGGATCGCTCGGTCAGGGCATCTCTGCTGCAGTTGGAATGGCGCTTGCCGCTAAGCACTGGGGCGACAGCTACCGTGTCTACACGTTGCTGGGCGACGGTGAGTGCGAGGAAGGCCAGGTGTGGGAGGCGGCAATGTTTGCCGGCAACCATGTGCTCGACAATCTTGTTGCCGTCGTCGACCACAACGGCTTGCAGATTGACGGCACGATCGATGAAGTCAACTCGGCCATGCCGCTCGCGGACAAGTTCCGCGCCTTTAAGTGGCATGTGATAGAGCTAGTCGATGGCAACGACATGGCGCAGATTGAGGCGGCTTTCGCCGAGGCCCGCGAGGTGACCGGCGCGCCCGTCGCTATCATCGCCGAGACGGTGAAGGGCAAAGGCGTCTCCTTTATGGAGAACCAGGTTGGCTGGCATGGCAAGGCGCCCAATGACGAGCAGTTTGAGCAGGCCATGGCCGAGCTCGCGGCAGCAGGAGAGGAGCTCTAATGGCAGAGGTCAAGAAAGTCGCCACGCGCGTTAGCTATGGCGAGGCGCTTGTCGAGCTGGGCAATGAGCACGATGACTTTGTAGTGCTCGATGCCGACCTGGCTGCCGCTACGCAGACGGGTAAGTTTAAGGCTGCCCACCCTGAGCGCTTTTACGATGCCGGTATCGCCGAGAGCAACCTGATGGGTCTTGCCGCCGGCATCGCGACCACGGGCCGCGTTGCTTTTGCGAGCACCTTTGCGATGTTTGCCGCTGGTCGCGCCTACGAGCAGGTCCGCAATTCCATTGGCTACCCGCATCTCAACGTCAAGGTTGGCGCCACCCATGCCGGCATTTCGGTGGGCGAGGACGGCGCTACGCATCAGTGCTGCGAGGACATCGCGCTCATGCGCACGATTCCGGGTATGACGGTAATCGTTCCTGCCGATGACATCGAGGCTCGCGCCTGCGTGCGCGCCGCCTATGAGTTTGAGGGCCCGGTCTACATGCGTTTTGGCCGCCTGGCGACACCGGTCATCAACGATCACGAGGACTATGAGTTCAAGATTGGTCGCGGCGTGGTCGTGCGCGAGGGTTCCGATGTCACGATCGTCGCGTGTGGCCTTATGGTTGCCGAGGCGCTCGAGGCAGCCGAGGTGCTCGCTGCCGATGGCATCGACGCCGAGGTCATCAACATGCACACGATCAAGCCGCTTGATGAGCGTCTGGTGGTTGCCAGCGCCAAGAAGACCGGCCGTGTGGTCACCGCAGAGGAGCATTCGATTGTCGGCGGTCTTGGCGAGGCCGTTGCCTCGGTGCTCACAGAGCAGCACCCGGTGCCCATGCGCCGCGTCGGCGTGCGCGATGTGTACGGCGAGTCCGGTTCTGCGGTCGACTTGCTGCATAAGTACGGTTTGGACGCCGACGGCATCGAAGCCGCGGTCAGGTCCGTGTTGTAGGGAGGGCTTTCCATGGGATTTGTATCTGCCAACCAAGTGACGATTGGGTACACCGCCGCCTCGCGCGAGGACGCCCTGCATTATCTGTCTGAGCAGGCTGTTGATCTTGGCTTTGCCGATGATGCTTCTGCCGTCGAGGCCGCCTTCATTGCTCGCGAGAACGAGGCCGAGACGGGCCTTGTCGCCGGTTTTGCCGTTCCGCATGCCAAGAGCGACGCGATCCATACGCCGGGCGTTGCTGTGCTCAAGCTGGCCGAGCCCGTCGAGTGGCCGAGCTTTGACGGCGTGCCCGTCGATGTCGCGCTTGCGCTGTACGTGCCCGCCGGCGAAGCCGGAACCACGCACCTGCGCCTGCTTTCCAAGGCTGCTGTGATGCTGATGGACGCCGGCTTCCGCGACAAGGTGCGCGCGAGCACCGATCCCGTCGAGATCGCGGAGCTTATTAACGCTGGGCTCGAGGGCTAGGTGTAACCCGCCCGCTCAATCAATCGATCCTTCTCCAAGGAAAAGGGCCGCAACGCCATGCGACGTTGCGGCCCTGTTTGCGTTTCCCCAGATAAAACCTGCCAAAATAAACCTGTCCCTTTTTGGCAGGTCTGCGGGTCAATGCCTGCCAAACGAAGTTGCGGTGGAATAGTTCCTGTTTGTGCCCGATAGGCTGCAAAACAGGAACTATTTCACCGCAACTTAGGGTACGGTTGGGATATATGCGCTTCAAAGAGCGGAGCCCATGGTTAGAGAGGCCGCGCTCGTCTCTCTAAATGTCTCTCTAAAGATAAAGTCGGTTAGAGAGATAGCCTCAGATAATCTACCAGCGATTTCGATATATCTCTCTAAATATCTCTCTAAAACAAGGTGCTTATCTCTCTAAAGTTAGAGAGATATACTAAACTTTAGAGAGATAAATCTATTGTTTTAGAGAGACGGAATGCCAATGCTGTTGGATGAACCTCTTGGTCTTATCGTTGAGCGCCTTCGCAGGCGGGGGACCGATGATGCGTCGGTAGAAGTTAAAGCCTGTACGAATAAATTGAGCGCAGACGTATGGGAGACGGTGAGCGCTTTTGCGAACACTGCGGGCGGGCTCATTATTTTGGGCCTGAACGAAGCCGAAGGATTTGTTCCTTCCGCCAACTTTGCTATCGACAGGGTGCGCGATCAGTTTGTTTCGGGTATCGGAGACGGAGGCTCAACGGCGGTGGTAGCCCATGCGCCGCGGTATGAGCTTGATCGAGGCGAGGTCGACGGGCTCCAGGTTCTTCTGGTGCGTATCTTTGAACTTGAGCTTAAAGCGAAGCCTTGCTATATCGGCGCGCGCGGCGTGCAGGGCGGTAGCTACAAGCGCGTGGATGATAAAGATATCAAGATGTCGCCCGCTGAGCTATATGAGCTACAGAGTGCGTTGCTTCCAAGCGATGCAGACGGTGCGGTGGTTTCGGAGGCAACAGTCGAGGATTTGGATCCAGATATCGTGCGGTCGATCATCGCAAATCGCCGGCTGCAGACCCCGCGCGTTTTGCGCGGGGCCGATACACTGGAAAAGCAGCTGACCAGACTCAATATCACTACAAAGGATGGTGCCGTGAAGCTCGCGGGGCTTCTGTCGGCGGGAATTTACCCCCAGCAGTTCTATCCCAAGCTGATGATCGATGTCGCCGTTCATTCCGATGTGGAAAAGTCTGCACCCGGGCAACCCCGGTTTGTTGACCGCCAGTTGTGCGATGGCCCGATTCCGGCTTGCATCGAAGACGCCCTCGCCGCGATTGGACGAAACTTGCGCAAAACGACGATAGTGCAAGGCGCTGGTAGAAGGGAGGATTGGGAAGTGCCCCAGGAGGTTTTGCGCGAGGCGTTGGCGAATGCCTGCATCCATCGAGAGTATTCGCCCATGTTTGTGGGGCAGGCCGTGAGTGTCGATATCTACCCAGACAGAATAGAGATCAAAAACCCCGGCGGGCTTTGGGGCGGAAAGACGGTGGACAATCTTGCGGACGGGGAATCGCGCTGTCGAAACTCAAAGCTCATGAGTCTGATGGGGGCGACGCCGTTAGAGCATGCCGAGGGGGCTGTTGCGGAAAGCCAGGGATCTGGTATCCCGGCTATGATTCGCGAGATGGAGTCCCGTTCGCTTGGCAGGCCGAAATTTATCGTTAAGGCCGATTCGTTTACGGTGCTGCTTTCCCGGCACGGGGCAGAGCTTGCTGAGAACCGCATGTGGATTCAGGGCCATGTGGGCACTGAGCTGACAGACCGCGAGGAAACATTGCTCATGTTTATGCGGGAGCATGGGTGCGTATGCGATGTTCAAAAAATTCGGGAGGCTTTGAAGTGGGATTCGGATGACATTCGCCTGATCTGCGGGGACCTTGTCGATAAACATGCCCTGTCAAAATGTGGCAAAGACACGTTTGAAATTATTGATATGAGCAGAGAATCGTCAGCTTCGACGGCGGATAGGATCCTGGAGGCTCTCAGCGCCGGAATGGATATGACGGCGCGAGAAATAGCGGTTGCATCGGGGGTCAGAATTTCGTCCGTCCGCTACCATCTGCCAAAAATGGCGGATAAGGGACTCATTGAAGTGATGGGTTCATCGACGAGCCGCAACCGCCGCTATCGGAGGAAGTAGATGCAGCCGAGTCGCCTCTCTAGTGTCTCTCGAAGTTAGAGGGGTGCTAGAGAGGCAACTGCCGCGCGATATTTCCCCAGATAAAACCTCCCAAAGTAAACCTGTCCCTTTTTGGAAGGTGGCAATTTATGTGTTCAGGTTGAACCTGCGCAGCGCCGAGCGGTTACGCCGTTTGTAAAACGGCGTAACTTAAAGATTCATGTTGCCGTGGATGTAGGGGGTGACCTCGGGGGAGATGTGGTCGCAGCCCAGCTCGCGCAGCGCGGACTCGATGGCGGCGGGCAGCGGGGTCTTGCCTTCAGCGTCGACGGCGGTACCGCCGAGGGCGGCAATCTTAGTGACATCTGCAGGAGCGGCTTCGATATGCATGCAGCCGCCGAGCAGGCGTGCGCGGACCTGAGCCAGGTCAAAATCGTGTAGGTAATCCTCGCAGGCGCGGATTAAATCGACCTTTTCACGCGTAAGCTCCTCGCCCGTGGGAACGCGCGTGGCAAGACAGGCTCCCGCCGGAAGGTTCCAAACGGGATAGCCCCATGCGCGCAGCAGCTCGCGCTCTTCGTCCTTGGTAAAGCCGACCTCCATAAGCGGCGAGCGTACGCCGAGCTCTTCTGCCGCGCGCATGCCGGGGCGGTAGTCACCGCGATCGCTTGCATTGCTGCCATCGATGACGGTGGGAAAGCCGAGCGACTTGGCGTGGTTGACGATAGCGGTAAAGCCGGCGTGCTTGCAGTGGTAGCAGCGGTCGGCATCGTTGCAGGCTACTTGGGGGAGCTGCAGCTGATCGACCGAAAGGTTGAGCACGGGGAGCTTAAAATGCGGCCCTTCTTCGGCTTGCCCGTCAACGGACCGCTCAAACGAAGCCTGCTCGGGCGTGCCGATGAGCGGCGTGGTGAGGTGGACGAGAAGCGTGTCGGCAGGCATGATACGGGCGCAGACCGCGGCCAAAAAGCTGCTGTCGACGCCGCCGGAAAAGCCGATGGCGACGCGTCCATATGCCAAAAGCAGCTGCTCGAGCGCTGCGAGTTTGTCCTGAAGCTCCTCTGCAGGTGCGGTGGTGTCTGAAAACATGAAACGATCCTTGCCATTGAGTACTCGGTCGAAAACTATAATCCTACCGGGCTGCTTGTCATAAGACTTCTACTTATGTAACGAAAGTGCAATATGCTATATACGTTATATACAAGTTTGTAAAGTGCGGTAGAGTGGCAGTAACGCAATCCGGTGAGGGGGACCGATATGATCAAGGCTGTTATTTTTGACATGGACGGAACGCTGGTCGATACCGAGCGTCTGGGCATCAAGGCATGGAAAGCGGGCGCTGCTGAGCTGGGGATCGCGATTGATGAAGCGCTGATCCATCAGTTTATCGGTCGCACGCTGCCCGATGTCATAGGCATCCTTGAGGCGCATTACGGCAGCAGCGAAACCGCCGAGGCGGTCTATCGTCGCCACAAGGAGGTTCGCGACGAGATGGTCAAGACCGAACTGGAGCTTAAAGCCGGCGCCGCCGAGTGCCTGGACGAGCTGCTGGCTGCGGGCTATCACGTGGGCCTTGCAACGTCGTCGCGCCTCGTTACGGCCGAGCGCAACCTTAAGATGGTCGGCCTCTTTGACAAGTTTGAAACGGTGACCTGCGGCGAGGACGTCGTGCACGGCAAGCCCGATCCCGAGATGTATCTGCTTGCCTGCGAGCGCGCGGGCTTTGCCCCCGAGGAATGTGCCGTGGTCGAGGATTCGCGCAACGGCTGCGTCTCGGGTATCACGGCGGGTTGCCATGTCTTTGCCGTCCCCGATATTGTGCCGCTGCCGCAGGACGTGGTAGATGGCTGCGAGGCCGTGCTCGATTCGTTGTTCGATTTGACGGCGGCGGTCAAGGCCGTGCGCTAGACTCTGCGCCTGAGCCATTTCAATTGCATTTTAAAGACGCGGTCAACCGCTTAGCCGGGTGGCCGCATCTATATCCAAGATCCTGAACGTGCCCGTGGACGTTGTCTGCCGCTAGCGGTGACAACGACGCCCGCGCGGAAGCGTCGATACAGCCAGCCCTTCTTATCTCGCCTAGACTACAGTTTTGGCCGATAAGAGGGGCTTTGTGCTTTAAGCGACCGAGGCAGCTGCCTTGGCAAGGGGTTGGCGGGGCTTTGGACGTTACGAGTTACTCCAAGAGCCAGTCGATTACGTTGCGCTTGCGAACTCCTTCGTAGTTTGCGTCAGCAAATAGCGTGTCGAGCGTAAGAAGCGTCTTGGGGTAGTTGTCTCGGACTTTCTTAAAGGGGGCCAACTCGCGGTTGAGGGTGGTTTCGTCGAGCGTGGTGGCTGAAACCTGAAAATAGGCCGTCTCGTCTGAGCCTAGGGCAACAAAATCGATTTCCCCATCATCGATATCGCCCACGTAGACGTCGTATCCGCGGCGTAGGAGCTCGAGATAGACAACATTTTCGAGGATATGACCGATGTCGCTGCTCTGAGTTTTGACGAGAGCGCCTCTAAGTCCAAGGTCGACGGCGTAGTATTTGCCGTTTGTTGTAAGAAGCTGTCGACCGCGTACGTTGTAGCGCGGCGCTGAATACAGCACGAGACTGTCTGTTAGGCCTTTGAGGTACTTGGCGACGGTTTTCTGGTCGGTTTTGTTGCCGTTGGACGAGAGCGTGTCGGAGATTTTTTTAACCGAGATTCGACTTCCGACGTTATGGAGTAGGAACTTGGTGATATCGCGCAGGGTCGAGACGTCCGAGACCTTCAAGCGTTCGATAACGTCGCGTATGACTATGGTGTCGTAGAGGCTCATAAGGTAATCGCGCGCCTGGGAGCCCTGGATACCCGTTTCGGCGATAAAGGGAAAGGAGCCCCGGGTGATGTACTCGTCAAACAGCTGGGCAGGAGCCTTTCCGCCATTGGTTTTTGCCGAGCAAAACTCTTTAAAGGAGAGGGGCAGCATCTTGAGCTCTACGTAGCGACCGGATAGTAAGGTTGCCAGCTCGCTCGAGAGCAGATAGGCGTTGGAACCGGTTATGTAGAGATCGACATTGTCCCTGATAAATAAGCTGTCGACGGCTTTTTCGAAGTGCTGGACATGCTGTATCTCGTCCAGAAAAACGTAGTTCATCTTATCGGGGACGAGTCTGGCGGAAACGTAGTCGTAGAGTGCTCTATACGACGTAAGAGACTCGAACTCCAGATCTTCAAAGTTGAGGGATATAACCTGGGCATCTGTGGTTCCATGGTCGCGCAAATGACCACGGTAAATCTCGAATAGCTTCGATTTACCGGACCTACGCACGCCTGAAACGACCTTGATAACATGCGAGTCTTTCCACGAAATGAGCCAGTCGAGGTACTGTTTGCGGTCAATCAAATCCATAAAGCCTCTCCCTGGGTCTGAAAACATTGGAGCAAAATCAATATTCTTATGAAATTACAAAAAATATGGAACCGAATCCATTTTATCAAAATAATTCATGAAAATATGGATTGCATTCCATAAATATCCGTAGCTGTAGCCCTGGCTAATGGGCGTGGGGTCGGAAAAAGCGCCGCAGCGGGGCTGATTCCGCTGCGGCGCTTTTTTGCTACAGGTAGGCGCCCAGGTTGATGGCGGTGGTTTCGGCTTGGCTGCTTGCCTGAGTGCTGGCACGCTCGAGCAAGAACGGCCGCACGAGTTCTTGGCGGTTGATGTCCTCGATGGTCGTGACTGCGGTGACGGTGCGCGCGGCAGAGCCGATGCGGACGCGTTTGGTCTTCGCCGGCGCCTTGTTCTCGATTTGCTCCATGAGCAATTGAACGCCCTTGCGGCCAATCTCGTAGCCTGGGGGTGCCACCGTGGTGAGCGGGACCGCCCCGCTCCAGGCGAGTGGGTTGCCGTCGCAGCCGGCCACGCGGACCTGCTCGGGGACGGAGATGCCTTTGTCGGTTAACGCCGAGATAACGCCCGAGGCCAGTACGTCGGTGAGGCCGACCACGAAGTCGGGGCGCTCGTCCGCGGAGCGCTCGGCAATCTGGGCACCGATGCCGTAGCCGTCGGCAGCGGTATTCCATTCGCCGGCGTCGATGACTTCGATCTTGATATCGGGGTGCAGGGCAAGGGCCTTGTGAATGCCAAGCACGCGCAGGGTGAGCTGCATAAATGCTGCTCTGCCCACAACGGTGATATGGCGTGCGCCGCGGGTGATGGCGAGCTCGGCGATAATGCGCCCCTGCGCCTCGTTGTCGGCGGCCACGTAGTAGCCGGGCTCGGAGCAGTGGATGTCCAGATGGACGATCGGCACGGGCATCTTGGTCATAGCGGGGTGCCAGTCGGGGGACGCCATGGGCTGAACCATGACGCCGGACATCTGCGTGCCCATAAAGTAGCGCAAGTAATGGTCTTCGAGAATGTCGTCGTTATCGGCATTGGCGATGAGCAAGTCATAGCCGTGCTTGCGTGCCTCGTTGTGGGCACCGCTGGCAATTTGGAGCGAAAAGCCGTGGTCGAGGCGGGGGAGGACCAGGCCAAAGGACTTCGTGGTGCCGCCGGCCAGCTGGCGAGCGCTTTGGTTGGGCAGGTAGCCCAAGCGATTGATGGTTTCGTTGATGAGCTTAAGGGTTTCGGGGCGCAGCTTTTCGGGGTGGTTGAGCGCGTTGGATACCGTGCCCAGCGAGACTCCTGCCTCGCGCGCGACGTCGCTGATTTTTACCTTTGCCATAGCGGCCCCTTTGATGCGTTTCAAGTACAAGCCAGATTGTAGCATCGCCCGCCCCTAGGGTGTCAAAACCTGCCAATTAGGGACAGGTTTATTTTGGTAGGTTTTATCTGGGCAAACGCCGTTGCCAGCGCGACCACCACGAAGGGGACAGGCACCTTTGCGGTGGTTTGAGCTGTTTGGGCCTTCAATTGTCTCGATCTGTAACACCTGGACGGCAAAACCGGCTCTACCTGTTACAGATCGAGACATAGTGCGGGGGTCGAGCCGCAATGTCTCGATCTGTAACGCTAAGCCGGCTTCCGGAGCCTCAGATGTTACAGATCGAGATCTTTCGCCGGGACAGAGCGCCGCCCCGGTCCAAACCACCACAAAGGTGCCTGTCCCCATTGTGGCGGTTTGGACCGGCTGGGCATGTGTGCATCGGGTGGTATCTAAGTTGAGATACCACTTCTGGTATATCAGCTTGCGTTTGCGTGAGTACAATACTCGAACGTCGTACGTCTCAGCGCCCCTTGTGCGTGGACGTCTTGCAGTCACGCGAACGAAGGGATTTATCCTATGTGCGGAATTGTCGGCTACACCGGCTCTGATATTGCAAAGAACATCCTGGTCACGGGCCTCAAGCGTATGGAGTATCGCGGCTATGACTCCTCGGGCGTCGCGCTCGAGGTGGGTGAGGGCGCCGCGGCGCACCTCGACGTCATCCGCCGCGTGGGCAAGGTCGCGGGCCTGGAGAGCGAGCTTTCCAACATCGACAGCGACGCTACCTGCGGTATCGGCCACACCCGTTGGGCCACCCACGGCAAGCCCTCCGTCGTTAACGCCCATCCCCACACCAGCTGCGACGGTCGTATCGCCATCGTCCACAACGGCATCATCGAGAACTTCGCCGAGCTGCGCGAAGAGCTGGAGGGCCGCGGGCACCACTTTAAGAGCGAGACCGATACCGAGGTCTTCGCGCATCTGATCGAAGAGGCTTATGCCGAGACGCACGACCTGATGGCCTCCGTGCGCGAGGCTTGCACCCACGTGGTCGGTGCCTATGGTCTGGCCGCCGTGTGCGCTGACGAGCCCGGCGTGATCGCCGTGGCCCGCAAGGATTCCCCGATCGTAGTTGGCGTGGGCGAGACCGGCTCCTATGTTGCTTCCGATGTCATCGCGCTTATCGATGCCACTCGCGATGTCGTGGTGCTCGAGGACGGTCAGTTTGCCAAGCTCACGCCCGCGGGCGTCGAGTACACCGACGAGGCCGGCAACGTCATCGAGCCCAAGGTCACCCACATCGACTGGGACCTGGACATGGCAGAAAAGGGCGGTTATCCCGACTTTATGCTCAAGGAAATCCACGAGCAGCCGCGCGTCGTGCGCGATACGCTGGTGGGCCGTATGACTCCCGCCGGCGAGCTCGATATCGACGAGCTGGGCCTGTCCCTCGAGGAACTCAACGACATCGACCGCGTCTACGTGATCGCTTGCGGCACTAGCTATCACGCTGGCCTCATCGCCAAGAACCTTATTGAGGGCTGGGCTCGCATCCCCACCGAGGTTGAGGCGGCCAGCGAGTTCCGCTATCGCAATCCCATCATCACGCCGACGACGCTTGTCGTTGCCGTGTCCCAGTCGGGCGAGACGGCCGATACCCTTGCCGCCATTCGCGACGCGCGCATCAAGGGCGCCAAGGTCTTTGGCATCACCAACGTGGTGGGCAGCCCCGTGGCGCGTGAGAGCGACGGCGTCATCTACACCAAGGCCAACAAGGAGATCGCGGTCGCCTCGACCAAGAGCTTCATCGGCCAGGTCGTGAGCCTTACGCTGCTGGCTCTGCTGCTAGCGCAGGTCAAGTACCGCCTGACCACCAAGCAGGCGCGCATGCTGTTCCGCGAGCTTTCCGACACGGCCGAGCAGATCCAGTGGATTTTGGATACCCAGACCGAGGCCGTTCATGAGGCCGCCCTGCTGTGCAAGGACGCGCAGTCGGCGCTGTTCGTGGGCCGTGGCATGGGTGCCGCTATTTCCTACGAGGGCGCACTCAAGCTCAAGGAGGTCAGCTACCTGCATGCCGAGGCCTACGCCGCCGGCGAGATGAAGCACGGCCCCATTGCCCTGATCGACCCGGGCTTCCCTGTCATCGCTGTGGCCACCAAGAGTGCCACCTACGACAAGACCGTGTCGAACCTCATGGAGTGCAAGGCGCGCGGCGCCAAGGTTATCGTCGTTGCCACCGAGGGCGACGAGGAAATCAACAAGATTGCCGACTGCATCATTCGTGTGCCGGCCGTCCGCGACGTGTTCAGCCCCATCACGGCGAGCGTCCCGCTGCAGCTGCTTGCCCGCGAGGTGGCCATCCTGCGCGGCTGCGACGTCGACCAGCCCCGAAACCTCGCCAAGAGTGTCACGGTAGAGTAGTTGGTTCCGCCGTTCTAACGACCAAGGCCCGGCTCCGCGTCATCAGACGGAGCCGGGCCTTTTTGTACGGAGAAACCACCACAAAGGTGCCTGTCCCCTTTGTGGTGGTTTTGGCAGGTTAGCGGAGCTTGCTGGTCTCGAAGTACTCGGGGAACTGGTCCAGAACCTCAGTTTGGTTGCGGAACATCATGTGCAGGTGCTTGCTGACCAAAAAGCTCGCTTCGATGGGGTCGCGACCGGCAATAGCGCGGCGAATCTGCTTGTGCTCGTTCACGATGTCCTGATTGTCGAGAACCTGCGTGGCGGCGCGCAGCCAGCGGAAGCGCTCCAGGTCGGCATTGGTCTCCTCGAGCCACGACCACACGGTGCTGCGACATGCGATGCTAAAAATCATGTGATGCATGAGGTTGTCGCTCAAAAAGAAGCCGATGCGATCCTCTTCGGCCATGGCCTTTTCCTGCAGCACGATGGCGCGGTCGAGCTGCTCGATGCCGGCCGACGTGGCTCGCGCACAGCACTCCACAATCACCTGCTTTTCCAGATGTTCGCGGATGTAACAGGCACTCTCGGCAAGGGTGAGGTTGATGGGTGAGACGTAGGTGCCACTCTGGGGCACGGTGCGCACCAGGCCTTCCTGCGCCAAGCGAACCAAAGCCTCGCGCACGGGCGTGCGACCCATATCCAGGTCGTCGCAAAGTTGCTTGACGCCCAGCTTTTCGCCCGGCTTGTAGTCCAGGTAGACGATTTTGCGTCGAATGGTGTGGTAGGACTGGTCCTGTAGGCTCGTTTCCTGCTCGCCGACGTGCATCGATTCTTCCATAGCGCCTCGCAACTGTTCTATCAAACTCATATGTCAGTTGTTAATTATGCCGCGAATCAGCTCTCCGCGGTGGGTAATTCGGCTGTTGCCTGAGAACTATTGCGGCATCTTAGTCTTTGTTTGCGCGAGACTGTGCTCAATGTTGCCGTATCATAAGCCGTCGCAAACGTGAAAGAGAAAGAAGGAATCCCATATGCAACTGGCGAATATCGTACGCGAGCGCTGGAAGGGTGTCTTGTTCTGCCTGATCATCGCTATCCCCGCAACGCTGCTCGGCAAACAGATTGAGGTGGTCGGCGGGCCGGTATTTGCCATCCTCTTTGGCATGGTCCTGGCGCTCGTCTTTCCCAAGAATCGCCGCGAACAGCTCGCCGCCGGTGTCACCTATACGTCTAAAAAAGTCTTGCAGTACGCGGTTATCCTGCTTGGCTTTGGCATGAACCTGTCCCAGATCCTGTCCAAGGGCGCCCAGTCGCTGCCGATTATCGTGGCGACGATCTCGACCTCGCTTGTCATCGCCTTTGTGCTCTGCCGCGTTATGAACGTGCCGAGCAAGATCGCGACGCTTGTGGGTGTGGGTTCGTCGATTTGCGGCGGTTCTGCCATCGCCGCGACCGCGCCCGTCATCGATGCCGACGATCGCGAGATTGCCCAGGCTATTTCGGTCATCTTCCTGTTTAACGTTATCGCGGCGCTCGTGTTTCCGACGCTCGGCGGTATGCTCGGGCTGACCAACGAGGGCTTTGGCCTGTTTGCCGGCACCGCCATCAACGACACCTCGTCCGTAACGGCTGCGGCGAGCGCCTGGGACAGCATGCATCCCGGCGCCAATGTGCTCGAGAGCGCTACGGTGGTCAAGCTCACCAGGACGCTGGCCATTATTCCCATCACGTTGGTCCTCGCATGCTGGCAGATGCATCTGGCGCGCAAGGCCGGCGGCGACGCCAAAAGCACGTTCTCGCTTAAACGCGCGTTTCCCATGTTTGTGCTGTTCTTTGTGCTGGCGAGCGTAATCACCACGGTGCTTCAGCTTCCCGTGTCCATCACGGCGCCCATCAAGGAGCTGTCGAAGTTCTTTATCGTGATGGCCATGGCGGCTATTGGCTTTAATACCGATATCGTCGAGCTGGTCAAAAAGGGCGGCAAGCCCATCGCGCTGGGCTTTTGCTGCTGGATTGGCATTGCGTGCATGAGTTTGGGAATGCAGCACGTGCTGGGGATCTGGTAGAGGAGCAGCCGGTCTGTGTGCTGCATGCTGGCGCGCGCAAGCTTGCGGTGGAGCGATAGGAGCTCTTGCGGGTATGGCTTGTCCGCAGGTTTATAAGTCCCGAAGAGCTCTTATCGCCCCGCCAGGATGGCGATGCGGGGCAACACCTATACTCGCAGGACGGCGCTTTCTGCCCTATAGTGTTTGGTGGGCAATATCGTTCAATTTTGAAACACTTGAGATGCCAAGCCACAGATAAGGGTCGTGGCTGGAGACGGGGCGAACCATGGACAGCGATGTCAAGCTGAACATTTTGACCGAGGCCCTGGCTGCTGCCGGGGCCTCGGCATTGGCAATTGATGCGCGTGGGGACGTCGCGATTTCGACCATGAATGACGCGGCGCTTGAGCGGGATGTGGCGGCTTTTGTCGTTGAGCGCCTCGACCGTATAGGAGACGGCGCGCGTCTGGTTATGGGGCGTGCGGGTGCGCGCCTGAGCCTGACCGTTCGCCCCACCGACAAAGAGGACGGGGGCCTTTGGGTCGTCGTGGTCCGCGAGGTGCGCGGCGCCGCGGCGCATGCGGGCATCGAGTGGCTCAACGCCGACGAAGTTGAGGCCCGCTACGAATCGAGCGCGTACGGCATCGTTGAGGGGGCGGCCTCGGTGGCTGCGCCGGTTGCCGAGAGCTACGCGCGCGGCGTGCCCCTTATGCTCGAGGGCGAGTTGGGAGCGGGTCAGGTCGAGATCGCCAAGCGCCTCTATCTGGACGGTCCTTTTGCCGATCAACCCTTTGTTGCCGTTGCGCTCGATGAGCTTACCGATCGCGGTTGGCGCCACGTGCTCAAAAGCGCCGAATCGCCGTTGTTCCAAACGGGGCTGACACTTTGCATTGCGGGCTGGAATGCGGTTGGCCCCCAGCGCCTTCGCGAGCTCGTTTCCACGATGGCCGACACCGCGTTGGCGACGCGCTGCCATGTGGTGCTGACGGCGAATGACATGCCGGGCGGCAGCGAAAGTGATCAAGCCGCCTTTGTGACCGAGCGCTTCGCCTGTGCGGTGAGCGTGGCGCCGGCAATCGTCGAGCAGGGAGCCGCGTCGACGAAGGTTGCGCGCTATTTGGAATATCTCGCCGATGCATTTGGGACGGCAGCGCCCACGCTGTCTGCCGCGGCGACGAAGGCGCTCGATGCTTACCGCTGGCCGCGCAATTATCTGCAGCTCCGCGAGGTCTCGGAACGACTGTATATATTGGTGGGGGCGGGCACGGTGGACCGCGCTGTGGCGGAGGAAGTGCTAGCCCAAGAGGACGTGATTAAGACCGCAACCTTTGGCGCCCCGACACTCGAAAGCGACCTGTATATCCTGCGACCGCTGGCCGATACCGAGCGAGATATCGCGCATCTGGTTGTAGATCATCTCCACGGCAACCGAACCCGTGCGGCGGAGGTACTGGGCATAAGCCGAACAACGCTGTGGCGCTTACTGAAGGACGATGACCGTTGAGCGAGGCGCCCGTGACCGCGCGCGACGCGTGTGCTACAGTCCAAAGCGTTATTGTTTCGATTTGGTTACGGCGTGCGGGGGCGTATGGCTGAGACTACAAAACCGAACCGCAGAAGGCGGAGCGCCGCACCGGTCAACCGACGCACGGCATCGGTGACGTGGGGCAAACACGCCTCGGGGTTTGATGGTTCGTTCAAGCGCACTAAATACGGCTATCCTTCGGCAAGCGCCCGCTTGGCCATGCAGGCAGAGTCCTCGTTGTGGGGCCGCAAGTGCGTGGTGGGCTCAAAGCTCAAGCACGACGGCACGCTCGGTTACATCAGCCGCGGGGCGGCTCGTCGCAGCGGACTCAATCCGGCTGGTTGGCATCGTTATGTTCCGATCGCGGTCGTCGTTGCAGTGATCGTCATCGCACTCGCTGCGCTTGGCTACGCCGGCGGTGGCGCCAACTTGGACGCAGTGTTTAAATCGCCCGAGCTCGCGCATGCAGGCACAGAAGTTGTCGAGGGCGCTCAGACCCAGACGGGCGTCGCGCCCCAGCGCGGTATCGTTGCGGCGGCCTCTACCATCGCCGACGCTCAAAAGGACGACGGCGAACAGGGCGACGACGCCGAAACGACCCACACGAACGAAACGGCGACAACGGCGACGTCAATATAAGTTGCGAGTGGGACAGCAGATTTGGGATTGGGCCTTTTAGCTGCTCAAGTGCCAGATGTCACCAGTGGCGCAACCGATGTCAGTCACCAACAGCGAGCGAGCCGCATTTGCGCCAAGGTGACGTGAAATGAGAGGGCGCTGACCTTTTTCGCGCCCTCGAAATTGAACGTCAGATTGGCGTGAATGCGGCTCGCGCAGCGTCAGCGGGTCCGCCGTTCGTTAGAACGGCGGAACTAATTACTTCACGTACACCACGTTGTCGCGGCGCGGCTTTGCCTCGGGTAGCGTGTCCTCGGCATAGCCCAGAATGCAGTGACCGACACCGCGCAGGCTGCCGTCGGCGGGCAGGCCCCAGCTGGCCAGCAACTCCAGGCCTTCGGGCGAGTCGAAGACCTCGTGTGCACGGTGAATCCAGCACGAATCGACACCCAGTGCATAGGCGGCGTTGAGCAAGTTGCCCATGGCGAGCGAGCCGTCTTCCAGATGCGTGGGCACGCTGCGGTCGACCAGCACCACCACAACGGTCTTGGCGCCATAGAAGGGGTCGCCGTTGCTGCCCATGACCTGGGCGTTGAGCTGTGAGAGACGCTCGACGGTCGCGGGGTCGGTGACGGCGACAAACGTCACCGGCTGGCGGCCCATGCCGCTCGGTGCATATTGGCCGGCTTCGATAATACGTGCAAGCTTTTCGGCCTCGACGGGACGATCGCTGTATTTGCGGCAGCTGCGGCGGTGGATGAGCGCTTCGATAGTCTCCATGGTGTCTCCTTGTAGTGGCGTTGCAGATGCCCCGTTCATACCCGTCGGGCTCAAACGATAGACGGTCAATTGCCCGGCCAAAAGGATAGATTCCAATTGGGAAAGTAGGTTTGCATAAAAGTAGCTTCAGAATGTGACAAACAAATGGGATGGTTAAACGTTTTATCCCGTCTACCCTGCGGTTTTTTACCACTTGCCTAAATGACGAACGCATAACCTCTGATAAAGGTTTTACTAAAGGAGTGCCAACGTTTATCAATGCGCCGTGGTGGCGCCGGGCCAGGAGGTAACATCATGTTCCAGGCTGGAGATGTCGTCGAGACCGACTTCGAAGGATTTCTGAAGCTGCTGCGTTCCAAGACGCGCGCTTTTGTGACGATTGACGATCACGAGTACTACATCACGCACACCGATGGCTATTGGCGTGTTCAGGATTGCGAGGCCCTCAACGACAAGGGCCACTTTACTGACTGCTCCGAGCTGGTCAACACGGTCTGCGAGGTCGTCGAGCTGCCGTGGATTGCCGGCAAGAGCCTGCATGACAGCTTCTCGGGCGCCACGGTCTATGAGGCCGTCGCCGCCTAACAGGCAATAAAACCTGATTTTCACGTGACCGCTGGCGCCGCCCCCGCGCCGGCGGTCTTTTTCTGCCGATAGGCCATAAAAGTGCAGGCATTTGCGGAGAGCCTGTTGACGATAGTCAAAACTCGGACTAATCTAGAGACACAAAATTGGTCAAAAATCGGACAATCGAATGGTGGGATAGATGAATAGTGCGGTTACGCTGGTCGACTTCGACCGGTTGCTCAATGGACTCGACCATATCTATTCGGAGTTCTCGCGCGCCTGCGGCCTTTCGGACTGCGCTTACTGGATGCTCGTCGATACCAGCACGGCGGGCGGCAGTATTGCCGTAAGCCGTCTGACAAGCGAATGGTTCTACAGCAAGCAGACCATCAACTCGGCCATTAAAACCTTGACGGCGCGGGACTTTGCAACGTTGGAGTTTGCCGAAGGCAGCCGTAAGAACAAGGTTGTGCGTTTGACCGAAGCGGGCATGCGGTTTGCCGAGCGTTATGCGCTGCCGGCACTCACGGCCGAGCAGCGAGCCTTTGGTGCGCTTGAGCCGTGTGAACAACGCGAAATCATGCGCCTAATCGGAAAATTTTCCCATGCGCTCGGCGATGAGTGCGATGCCTTTAAGCAGCATATCGCTGCCGAGAGCCAGGCCGAGAATCAAGGTGAGGGGGAGTCGTGCGACTCTTAATGAGGTTTATGAAGCCGTATCGCAGGCTTGTCGCGGTGACGTTGTTGGTGCTGCTAATCGACAACGTCGGCACACTGCTGGTACCCACGATGTTGGCGAACATGGTCAACACCGGTATCACCACGGGCGATGTCGACTACATTTTGCGCAACGGTCTCTACATGCTTATCGCGACCGGCATGGCCAGCGGCGGCGCGGTGTTGGGCTGCTATCTTTCGGCGCGCCTGGCCGCCAACGTGGCCTGCGATATCCGCAATGCCGTCTACGACAAGTCGCTCGAGCTGTCTGCCAGTGACTTTGAGCGCTTTGGCACGGGTTCGATGATCACGCGTTCGCTCAACGACATCAACGTGATTCAGCAGGCGATTCTGCAGACCATTCAGCTGGTGCTGCCGGTGCCGTTCCTGGCGGTGGCAGGCATCATCTTCGCCTGGCTCATCGATCCGGCCATGGGCATGCTTCTGGGCGTCGTGGTTGCGATCGTGCTGGTTGCGGCGGTCTTTACGGTTGCCAACGCGGCTCCGATTTTTATGCGCTTGCAGAGCTTTATCGACCGCATGAACGTGGTGCTGCGCGAGAACATCGTGGGCGTGCGCGTCATCCGTGCGTTTAACAAGGAGCGTCGTGAGGAACAGCGCCTGGACGAGGTGTTTAGCGACTACGCCGCCAACGCCATAAAAGTCAACCATCTGTTTGTGGGCCTCGACAGCTCTACCTTCTTTCTGATGAATATCGCCGAGGTGGCGGTACTGTGGGTGGGCGGCAACCGCGTGGGCGCCCACGCCATGCAGATCGCGAGCATCTCGGCGGTGCTGGAGTACGCGCTTCTGATCCTGTTCTTTGTGATGATGGCCCAGATGGTGGTGCTGACGCTTCCGCGTGCTGCCGCGTGCCTGAACCGTGCGCAGCAGGTGTTGGAGATTGAGCCGAGCATCGTGGACGGCGAACGTACGCTGGGTGACGGGGCGCCTGCCTCCGAGGGAGATGCGGATGCGGTCGCTGAGTTCGATCACATGTCGTTTCGTTTTGACGATGCCGATGAGGACACCCTGTGCAATTTGAACTTTACTTGTCGTCGCGGTCAGACGACCGCGATTGTGGGCTCGACGGGCTCGGGCAAGTCGACGGTGGCAAAGCTCTTGCTGCGTTTTCACGATGCCACCAAGGGCGTCATTCGCTTGGACGGCGTCGATCTGCGCGAGCTTTCGCAAGGTGAGATTCGCGGGCGCATCGCCTATGTGCCGCAGAAGGCATGGCTGTTCTCGGGCACCGTGGCAAGCAATCTGCGCTTTGGCAACGAGGACGCGACCGAGGCGGACATGCTTCATGCACTGCAGGTTGCCCAGAGCACCTTTGTGCTCGATCAGCCGCAGGGGCTCGATACCCCGGTTGCCCAGGGCGGTACGAACTTCTCGGGTGGTCAGCGCCAGCGCCTGGCCATTGCTCGCGCGCTCATGAAGCGCGCCGACCTGTATATCTTCGACGACAGTTTTTCTGCTCTGGACTTTAAGACTGATGCGGCCCTGCGCCATGCGCTGCAGGACGAG
>CAUAGV010000008.1 GCA_958428675.1 uncultured Collinsella sp. | reverse complement strand
TCGAAACTGAAAAAGGGGGAGGCCTCGCGGCCTCCCCCTTTTTTGCGTTTACGGGGCGTAAATGACTCAATTACACCAGACGATCTTGTTGTTTTCGGTATTGAGCCTTTATTTAAGGCAAATAAATCGTATAACAAGGGCAACTGCTATGGCCGCAATGGTCAAAAGCAGAATTGTCAGCTGATGCTGCTTGCGTCGTTTACTTGACGAAACGAAGATTGACTTTCCCTGTTTTGGCGTTTCGAGATAGCGAGCCGAATGCGTCAAGGTTTGCTTGGGTCGAGGCCCTCTTTGTTGATGGACGGCGGATGCTTTCATCGGCTCATCACTAGCTGCGCTGTTTTTAGATAATGGTGCGTCTTTCAGATATACAGGGTCTCCCGAGGCGACGCCCATATGTTTACGTCCCGTTTGGGCATCCTCGAGCGTTTGATATCGGTTTCTCGTCACATAATCGGGCTCTGGGTCATTGATGGGCTCTTGCGAGATGTGGGGGCGATGGAACCGTGGCGGCTGCGTAGAAGTATCTTCGCCCTGCGTCGGCATAAACATATTGTTCTGGTTTTGGTCGTCCATGATGCCCTTTAGCTCGTTACCAACAACGTGTACGCGCTCATTGTAAGCCCCTTGTTATTTGTAGCTGCGAACATACTTGTTATTTAAGCTCTGGTTCAAAGAACCTTAACCTTACTAAAACCTGAGTCATACACACTTAGATATGCTTATAGTACTGGACTCAAAAAACTTTATAGTCGATGTATATATGGGCACTGGGTGGGCATATATAAGAGCGTCAAAAGAAGTCCCAGTCACCTAGAAGATGGCTCGGCAGTCCTTAAAAGGAGTGGTAAACATGGCAAGCATGGTTCCTTATCGTTCGGTTTTTGGCGTTCGTCCTTCTGCTAGCTCGCTGTTCGATCTGTTTGATGATATGACCGACCTTGCAAACAACTCGATTGCCTCCAAGGCGTTCCCCGTTGACGTTGAGGACAAGGGCGATGGCTACGAGGTCAAGGCGTATCTGACCGGTGTCGCCAAGGATGACATCGACGTTGAGCTCAATGAGGGTCGCCTGTCCATCAGCGTGAACGTCGAGGAGAGCGCCGAAAACGAGGGTAAGAACTTCCTCCAGAAGGAGTTTAGCTCGTACAGCGCGACGCGTGGCGTATATCTGAAGGACGCTTCGAGCGAGGGCCTCTCTGCAAAGTATGCTGACGGCATCCTGACCGTTACGGTTCCTAAGATCGTCGAGAAGAAGAACGTCACGAAGATCTCCATCGACTAACGATGGCTCTGCTTCAATCGAGAGTATGAGTTAAGGGGGCTGGGAAGTGATTCCCAGCCCCCTTTTGTTGTCTTGAGGGGCTATTGAATAGTTGTCGGTTGATACTGACTTGCAGGGCGTATCGAGAGCTTCCGTGGCCCTTGAAGACGGGTGGCAGAACTGCCGAGTTCATCATCGAGACTTGCATCAAGCGCGTTGGCATAGCTTTTGACGGTAAGGCTTGGACGATTATTGTCCTGGCTGATATGCATGGCGATGAGCTGTTCGGTGCGATCGGTAACAAGTTCGCGCGCGGCTTCGGCGGCCTGGTTGTTGGAGAGATGCCCCTTTGTGGACAGGATGCGCTCCTGAAGAAAGCGTGGGTACGGTCCTTCGCGTAACATAGTTACATCGTGGTTACTTTCGAGCGCGAGAACTCGACAGTCTTTGAGGATGCCTATGGCCTTGCTCGATAACTCTCCGGTGTCGGTGGCAAACCCAATGGAATCATCGAGAGCATTAAATCGATAGCCGACAGGATTGATGACATCGTGCGATGTTGAGTAGGTTTGCACGTGGATGCCGGCAATGGGGAGCGTGTCGCCGGGGTCAAATTCCTCTACGGGCAGGTGCGCGAGGTTTTCTTTGCATGAAAGGGTGTCCCTGCTGGCAAAGAGGGGACCATGCCAGTGCTTGCACCATACATCGAGCCCCTTGATATGGTCACCATGCTCATGGGTGATTACTAGAGCGGCGACGTCGTCTGCCGAGAGGCCAAGCTTCGCCATGCGTTTAAGTGTCTCGCGGCGGGACAGGCCGTTGTCGATCATGATGAGCCCCTGAGGCCCCTCGACGAGTGCGCAGTTGCCTTTTGAGCCGCTGCCGAGGATATGAAGGTGCAGGCGAGACATAAGATTCCAAAGGATACAATGGGTGCGGACGAATAGAGGAGGAAGCGAATGCCAACGGTATCTCAGCACTATGGACATCATGCCGCGCCGAGGACGGATAAGAGCGCCCTGGCAACGCGGCAGGCCGCTGCCCCCGTAGTGCTCATGGTATCAGGCGGTGCGGACTCGACGGCGCTGCTCCTTATGGCTTGCACATCAAAGCTGGATATTCAGGACGGGCGCGGCGTCGCTCCCATTGCGCGCGAGCGATTGCACGTGCTGCATGTAAACCATCATCTGCGCGGGGAGGCATCCGATGGCGACGAGGCCTTTGTACGTGATTTGTGCGTGCAATACGGCTTGCCGCTGTGCGTTGAGCATGCCTATTTTGATGACGAATCGGGCAATATCGAGGCTGCGGCCCGCGAGGTGCGCTATGCCGCGGCACGGAGATATGTTCGCGAACTTTGTGCCGAATCGGGCGCACCGCGGACGGCGGCTCGTATCTGTACCGCGCATACCTCGTCGGACCGCGCGGAAACATTTTTGATGAATGCCATTAAAGGGTCGGGTCCCGCGGGTCTATCAAGCATTCCACGCCGTCGGAACATTGTGGTGCGCCCCTTGCTCGACCTCACGCACGATGAGCTCGTGAGCTATCTGCAGGTGCACGGTCAGCCATGGCGGGAAGATGAAAGCAACGAGGACGTTTCGTACCTGCGCAACTATGTACGCCATCGGGTGATGCCGGTGGTGGCACAGCGCAACGCGAGCGTCTGTAAGACGATTGGCGCCGCTTGCGAAATTCTGGGCGACGAAGACGCCTTTCTTTCCCAGCTTTCGGCACAGGCGTTTCGAAGCTGCCTGCGCAAGGAAGCGGCGGGCGCACTTGTGCTCGATGCGCGCCGTCTTGCCGCCGCTGAGGTTGTGATTGCACGGCGTATCGTGCGATTGGCGATTAAGCGCATCGATCCCGACGCGCGACCGGAGATGCGGCACGTGGAGCGCGTGCTCGCCTGCGTCGCTGCGGGCTCGGGCTCGGTTACGCTTCCTGCGGGAATTGATGCCCGTGTGGAGTTTGGCACGCTGGCGTTCAAGGCCCCGGCGGCGCGCGAGGGTTTAGTGGCCGATTGGATCTCCGTTCCCGGTCGTCTGCCGCTGGGGGCGGGGCATATGCTGACAGCGGAGCCGATGGCTGTGGAGCCGGGGTGCGATATCGTGCACCGTGCCCGCGAGCTTGCTGCTGCCGGAAAGGTTGCGGCCTTGGTGGATGCGGCGGCCCTGGGGTTTGCCGACCGCGATAGCGAGCGGATGTTAGCCGGCTCGCGCGGGGAGATTCCCACCGAGGCACGATCGGCGCGCCTGTGGGTGGATAGCCCTGTGCCGGGAGACGTGATGTGCCCGTTGGGGATGAACGGCCGAAGCAAGAAAGTGTCAGACCTGTTGAACGAGGCGCGCATTCCTGTTTCAGACCGCTCTGGCGTACCCGTGGTAAGAACGGCTCCGGGAGGTGCCGTAGTATGGGTCGCGGGCGTTCGCGCGGACGAGCGTTTTAAATGCACGGCCGCAACGCGCGTGGCATATCTGCTCCGCGTGGTCGATGCGGGATAGCGTCCCACGCCTGCTATTCTGTGCGGCGTTGACGGTATTCCCGCGCTGATGGTGCGCGGGCTGGAAAATATACCCCGTGCGCTGCTAGAATGTGTAGTTCGCGTCCATACGGCGGTGTGTGGGCGATTAAGCACAAGAAAGGGTTGTCATGGCTTCTCAACATCCGGATATCGAGAAGGTTCTGTTTACGCAGGAGGATATCGACGGTATCGTCTCTCGCTTGGGCGAGCAGATTACGCGCGACTATGCGGGTAAGGATCTGGTGCTGATTGCGGTCCTGCGCGGCGCCGTGGTCTTTATGGGCGACCTGATGCGCAAGATCGAGCTGCCGACCAACATCGATTTCATGGCTGTTTCGAGCTATGGCGACGGTGTGAAGTCTTCGGGTATCGTGCGTATCATTAAGGACCTGGATATCGACATCCGTGGTCGCGACGTGCTGATCGTCGAGGACATTCTGGACTCGGGCCTGACCCTCAAGTACCTGATGAAGAACCTCGAGAGCCGTAAGCCCGCCTCGCTGGAGGTCGCCGCCTTCCTATGGAAGGACGTTGAGGACCGTACCTCGGCCGTCACGCCCAAGTATGTTGGAACCCATTGCCCCGATGCCTTTGTGGTGGGCTACGGCCTCGACTATGCCGAGCGCTATCGTAACCTTCCGTATCTGGGCATTTTGAAACCGGAGGTTTATTCGTAAGATGCCCGACGACCGTAACGATAACAATTCCCAGACTCCCCGGGAGCCTAAGATCCCGGGGATGCCCGGAGGCAAGAAGCCCACGCGTACGGGCTGGCTGTATTTTATTTTGGCTTGCGCGCTTCTGGGCTACGCCTTCTTTAACATGGGCTCCGGCTTTGCCAACTCCAGCAATACCGTTAAGCTCGCGACGAGCGAGATGGTCAGCGCCATCAAGCAGGATCGCGTCGAAGATCTGACCTATACGGTTCAGGACGGAAGCGTGACGGGTCATTACTGGAAGACGAAAAAGGACAAGGGCGACACGAGCGAGCTCAAGAGCTTTTCCTCGACCTATGTCGGTTCCGATTCGCTTGCCGAGCTCATGGCGGAGCACCCCGATACCAAGTACATCGTCAACACCAACGATCCCGATTTTTGGGGCGACTTGGCGATGAGTGTGCTTCCGACGATTGCCTTGATCGCCATCATGTTCTACTTTATGCGCCAGATGATGGGTGCCAACAACAGGAACATGCAGTTTGGCAAGACCAATGCCAAGACCAACGAGGCTACGCGTCCCAAGGTCAAGTTTGAGGATGTCGCTGGCGTGGATGAGGCGGTCGAGGAGCTCGAAGAGATTCGCGATTTCTTGAGCGACCCGGACCGCTATCGCAAGCTGGGCGCCAAGATTCCCCGCGGCGTGTTGCTGGTGGGCCCTCCGGGCACCGGTAAGACGCTGCTGGCCAAGGCCGTTGCCGGCGAGGCGGGCGTGCCGTTCTTTAGTATCTCGGGCTCTGACTTTGTCGAGATGTTCGTGGGTGTCGGCGCCAGCCGCGTGCGCGACCTTTTTAAGGAGGCCAAGTCTCAGGCTCCGTCGATCATCTTTATTGACGAGATCGATGCCGTGGGACGTCAGCGTGGAGCCGGTTTGGGCGGCGGCCACGACGAGCGCGAGCAGACGCTCAACCAGCTGCTGGTCGAGATGGACGGTTTTGAGGAAAGCGAGTCGGTCATCCTGATCGCCGCGACCAACCGCCCCGATATTCTGGACCCGGCGCTGCTGCGTCCCGGCCGTTTTGACCGTCAAGTTACGGTCGACCGTCCGGACGTGAAGGGCCGCGAGCAGATCTTGCGCGTGCATGCCGAGAACAAGCCGATGGACGAGGACGTTAAGTTTGAGAAGCTCGCCCAGATGACCGTTGGCTTTACCGGCGCCGATCTGGCGAACCTGCTCAATGAGTCTGCGCTTTTGGCTGCTCGCCGCCATCGTTCTGTGATCTCGATGGACGAGGTCGAGGAGTCGATGGAGCGCGTGATTGCCGGACCGCAGCGCAGGGGTCGCGTGATGACCGAAGCCGAGCGCACCACGATTGCCTACCACGAGAGCGGTCATGCCCTGGTGGGTCATATCCTGGAGCACTCCGATCCGGTTCATAAGATCTCGATCGTCAGCCGCGGCCAGGCTCTGGGCTACACACTGCAGCTTCCGCAGGAGGATCACTTCCTCAAGACCAAGAACGAGATGCTCGATGAGCTTGCCGTGTTCTTGGGCGGTCGCGTTGCCGAGGAGCTCATGTGCGACGACATCACGTCGGGTGCGAGCAACGACCTGGAACGCGCGACCAAGATGGCGCGCGAGATGGTTACGCGTCTGGGCATGAGCGAGGAGCTGGGCACGCAAGTGTTTGGCGAGGCGCAGCATCAGGTGTTCCTGGGTCGCGACTATGCCGATCACCAGGATTACTCCGAGGAGACGGCGCGTCGCATCGACATCGAGGTTCAGCGCATTATGCGTGAGGCCCATCGCCGTGCGGTCGAGATTTTGGATGCCCGCCGCGATCAACTCGATCTGATGGCCAAGGTGCTGCTTGAGCGCGAGACCGTCGAGGGTGACGCCGTGAACGCCCTGCTCGACAACGAGTGGGACGCTTACCTTGAGCGCGAGGGCGATATCCTGGCGGCCAAGGAGGAGCGCAACGCCAAGGCGGCTGGCATGCCGACCAAGAAGCGCTCGCCTCGCATGAGCGAGGAGGAGCTGGCGGCTGATGCTGCGGCCTTTGCGCGGGCGGCCATGCAGGAGGATGCCGAAGCCGCATCCGATGATGCCGGCGATGGCAATGCTGTCAACGCTGATGGCAACACCGACGCCGACAAATAGTTCTTGTAGCGAAAGCCTCCGCGGGGAAACCTGCGGAGGCTTTTTCTTCGTTGATTGGGAACAGACTTAAATGAGCGTTTTCACGCATTTAAGTCTGTCCCCAATCAACATTGCTGCGGCACTTTGCTCAGCTAAAGCGTACAATAGCGCCTATGCGAAAGGGGAACAGATGATCAACGAAACTATGTATGCTTGCGGTGCGGAGAGCTCCATCATCCGCGAGATCTTTAGCTACGGCCTAGAGCGCAAGGCGCAGATCGGCGCGGAAAACGTGTTTGATTTCTCACTGGGTAACCCGAGCGTTCCGGCACCTGCCGCCGTGGCTGAGTCCATTAAGAAGGCCTTGGAGCTGCCGAGCGACCAGCTGCATGGATACACGCCTGCACCGGGTCTGCCGCAGTGCCGTACCGCCGTGGCCGAGTCGCTCAACCGCCGTTTTGGCACGAGCTATGAGGGCAAGGACGTCTTTATGACGGTGGGTGCGGCGGCTTCGCTCACCTGCACGCTCAACGCGATTACCAATCCGGGCGACGAGGTCATTGTTATCGCCCCGTACTTCCCGGAGTATCGCGTGTGGATTGAGAAGGCCGGCTGTACGTGTGTCGAGGCACTCGCCAATGAAGATACGTTCCAGCTGAGCGTGGATAACGTGCTCAAGGCGATTACCGACAAGACGGCAGCTGTCATCATCGACTCGCCGAATAACCCGACCGGCGCCGTGTATACGCGCGATACCCTGACGCGACTGGCCAATGTTCTGCGCGAGGCCAACGCTCAGCGCGATCCCGAGAACCCGATTATGCTTATCTCGGATGAGCCGTACCGTGAGATTGTCTATGGCGCCGAGGTGCCTTGGGTGCCTTCGATCTACGAGCACGCCATCGTGTGCTACTCGTATTCCAAGTCGCTTTCGCTACCGGGCGAGCGCGTCGGGTGGATCCTGGTTCCCAATACGAATCCTCAGGCAGCTCGTCTAATGCCGGCCGTTGCCGGTGCCGCCCGCACGCTGGGCTTCGTGTGCGCACCGGCCCTCTTCCAGCGTGTAATCATCGACTGCATTGATGAACCGAGCGATGTCGAGGCCTATGCGCGCAACCGCACCGCGCTTACCGACGCACTAGCGGAGTACGGCTACACCTATGTTGAGCCGGATGGCGCGTTCTACCTGTGGGTGAAAGCGCTGGAGCCCGATGCAAACGCCTTCTGCGAGCGCGCGAAGAAGTATGAGCTGCTCGCGGTGCCTTCGGATAGCTTTGGCATGCCGGGCTGGTTCCGCCTGGGCTACTGCGTGAGCTATGAGACAATCGTCAACTCGCTGCCTGCCTGGAAGCAGCTGGCCGACGAATATCGTCGAAAGTAAAGCGCTCTGCTTACAATGTTTTACGTGAAACGGGGTTTGGTTTTAAGCCAGACCCCGTTGTCTATGCCGTTGTGTGATTGGGATGAAGCAGTTTTACGACTGCCGAAAGCTATGCGTACAATGAATATACGCGACGGCCATACTGGACAAGGAGACCCGATGCCCTACCTTCTTTCTTGTGATATTCATACTCATACGATGTTCTCTGCGCATGCGTACTCAACCATTGAGGAGAACATCTATTGGGCGGCAGAGCGCGGCCTTCAGGTGCTCGGTTCCGCCGATCATTTAAGCTCGATGGTTACGCCTTGTCCCAATGACCTGCGCAGTTTCCAATTCTTTATTAACCAGGATATCTGGCCGCGCATTTGGAGCGGCGTGCTGGTGCTTCGTGGCGCCGAGGCCGATATCGTTTCGCTGGACGGCAGCTTGTTTGGCGAGGACATTCCCGTTTCGCTCGATATCGCCGGCGATTCGTATAGTCGTGAGCATTCGCTGTTCGATTTGGTGACGCGTAATTTGGATTATTTGGTGGCAAGCGTGCATAACCAGCAGTTTGCCGAAGGCGCGACGCTCGCCCAGACAACCGAGATGTACATCAATGCCCTGGAGCACCCCAAGGTATTCATGCTGGGGCATACGGGGCGCTCGGGCGTGCCGTTCGATATCGATGAGGTGCTGCTGGCGGCCAAGGCCAAGCATAAGATCATCGAGATCAACAACCATAGTCTTGAGCATGGCAGGGATGCCGAGCATTGGAATGTGTGTCGCAAGATTGCCGAACGCTGTGCCGAGCTGGGCGTGGGGATCGGTGTCTCGACCGACGCACACATTGGTATGGCCATTGGCAAGCTCGATCACGCGCGCAAGATGCTCGACGAGATTCACTTCCCGTTGGATTTGATCGTGACGCGCGATCGCGAGACGCTGCTTCGCGAGATGGCGGCAGCTGGCGTGTGCGACCTGCGCAAGGGGATGTAGCGGAGTTCATAGGCCAAGCGAAGGGGGCAGTCCAGACGGGCCACCCCCTTTCTTGTGCCGGTGGATTAGCGGCGCTCGAGGACCGCGACGGTCTCGGTGTGGTCGGTGTGAGGGAACATGTCGACCGGCGTGATCTTGAGCAGGCGATAACCTCCGTCGAGGAGCTGGTGTAGGTCGCGCTCTTGGGTGACGGGATTGCAGCTGATGTAGGTGATGCGGCGCGGCTTGAGTGCGCAAGCGACTTCGAGGAACTCTGGTGTGGAGCCGGCGCGTGGCGGGTCGATGGAGAGAACGTCAACGCGCTCGTTGTTATCGGCGGCGTCCAGGATGTAATCGGTGGCGTCGTCGGCCATAAACCAAGCGCTGCGGGTGAGGCCGTTGAGTTCGGCATTGCGGCGCGCATCGGCAATGCCTGCCGTGTTGCGCTCCACGCCGAGCAGCATAATGCCGATACCCTTGTTCTGGGCATCCTTCGCGGCGCACAGGCCGATGGTTCCGCTGCCGCAGTAAGCGTCCATAAGAATGTCACCCTGCTGCAGGTCCATGCCGTCAATGGCAAGTCGATAGAGCAGCTCGGTTTGCTGCGGATTGGTCTGATAGAACGCGGTGGGGGAGATATCGAACTCGCAGCCGAGCAGCTGGTCGCGCATGCATTCGGCGCCATAGACGATACGAGTCTCCTCACCCAAGATGGCATTGCCGGGGCGACCGTTGATGTTCTGAGCGACGGTGACGATATGCGGATCGAGTGCGGCGACAGCCTCAAAGAACTCCTGCGCATGCGGCAGGTCGCGCTGAGCGGTCACGAGGGTGACCATAATCTGGTCGGTGCGCCAGCCGCAGCGAACGACGGCATAGCGAAGCAGCCCCAGATGCTTGTCTTCGTTAAAGGCAGGAATATGCAGACGTTCGGCCTCGCGAGCGATGCCGTTGAGAATCTGACGAGTGCCCGGCGCCTCGACAGGGCATTCAGGAACAGCAACGATCCTGTGCGTCCCACGTTCAAAAAAGCCGCAGCGGACAGCGCCCTCTTTGCCGGGAGCAAACGGAGTGGCAGCCTTATGACGAAAACCACGCGGCGCAGAATATTTACCCGGGTCGCCCAGGGTGACGCCCATACCGCGAATGGGATCCACGGCAACACCCTCGCGCTTGCAGAGCTCAGCAAACAGCTCCTCCATAGCAGCCTGCTTGGCCGCCAACTGCTTCTTATAAGGACGATTGAGTGCCGTACACCCACCACAAGCTTTCATGATCGAACAGGGAGACTTGGGGTCCACAGCCTTACGCGCAGACGAAGCCGAATCATTATGTGGGCGCTTGGAACGAGTTCGAGGCGCTTTGTCCCCGCCTCGACGAGAGTCAGAACGCTTGGTCTTAGCCCTGCTCTTGGTCGACTTACCCTTCGCGTCCTGAGACGACTTGGATTTCTTAGAAGATTTTTTCTCCTCCAACCCCTCAGCCGCCTCGATCAAAGCACGACGAGCCTTACGCTCCGCACGAGATTCTGCCATCAATAACTCCACTAATTCATGAATTTAAGCTGCAAGTATTGTACCGTGCCAAGCCAGCAGACGATATGCAAGCGGTTTATTCGTGTCAGTGATACGCCCAACGACGGTTGCCCGCCGCGTGAGGGGTGTGGGGGTTAAGTTTATCGCGAGTCCCGCACGAACAGGAGGCCACTTAATGTGGCCTCCTGTTCGTGCGGGACTGTAGAGCAGGAAACTTAACCCCCACACCCCTCACGCGGCGGGCAAACTCGCCTTGTGCTCTATCGCGCTAAAGTGTATGATTCTGGACGTTACATGACTCACTTTACCTAACTAAAGTGTCACCAAGGGGGAATACCATGAATACCGATATGTCTCGTCGTCAGTTTGTTGGTCTAGCCGGTTCGCTTGCCACGGTGCTTGGCCTCGGCCTGGTAGGCTGCGGTGGTGGTGTCGGCAAGGGCTCCGCTGCCGGTTCTGCCGCAGCCAAGGACGTGAAGGGCGCTGTGGAGTCCAAGAAGCTCGTCGTGGGCTTTGACAAGTCCTATCCTCCGTATGGCTTTGTAGGCGACGATGGCGAGTACACCGGTTTTGACCTCGACCTTGCCAAGGCCGTTGCCGACAAGCAGGGCTGGGACGTTGAGTATGAGGCTATCGACTGGGATGCCAAGGACACACTGCTCAACTCGGGTGCCATCAACTGCATCTGGAACGGCTTTACCATGGAGGGCCGCGAGGACGACTACACGTTCTCCGATCCCTACATGCTCAACGAGCAGGTGCTCGTGGTCAAGAAGGACGCGGGTATCAAGAGCTGGGACGATCTTGCCGGCAAGACCGTGATTACCCAGACTGATTCCGCCGCACAGGATGTGCTCGAGGGCGACCAGAAGGATCTGGCCGCGACGTTTGCCACGCTCGATACCATCGGTGAGTACAACACGGCGTTTATGCAGCTCGAGAGTGGTGCAGTCGATGCCGTTGCCTGTGACCTCTCGATCGCTCAGTATCAGCTTGCCGCCAAGCCCGATGCCTATACGCAGCTCGACAAGCCGCTGTCCAGCGAGCACTACGCCGTCGGCTTTAAGAAAGGCGACACCAAGTCGGCCGATGCTGTGACCGAGTCGCTCAAGGCGCTCTACGAGGACGGCACGGTTAAGGACCTGTGCGACAAGTATTCAAGCTATGGTCTATCTTTCGATAATTGGGTGCTCAAGTAATGTCTATTCAGGTCATGATGCAGATGCTTGGCCAGGGATTCTTGGTCAGTTTGCAGCTGTTTGTGCTGACGCTGCTCGGGTCGATTCCGCTGGGAATCCCCGTGGCGTTCATGCGCATGAGCAAAATTGCGCCGCTGCGTTGGATTGCGCGCATCTACATTTCGGTGATGCGCGGCACGCCGCTTATGCTGCAGATGTTTGCGATCTACTTTGCCCCGTACTACGTGTTTGGCATCTCGCTCACGCCCGATTCCAAATGGACGGCGTGCGTCGTGGCATTCATCATCAACTACGCCGGCTACTTTGCCGAGATCTATCGCTCGGGCCTGCAGTCGATTCCGCGCGGTCAATATGAGGCCGCCGAGGTGCTGGGCTACTCGCGTCTGCAGACGTTTCTGTATATCGTGATGCCGCAGGTCGCCAAGCGTATTCTGCCGGCGATGGGCAACGAGATCATCACACTGGTCAAGGACACGTCGCTGGCGTTTGCCATTGGCGTGGGTGAGATGTTCTCGACCGCCAAGGCGCTGGTCGCCTCGCAGGTGAGCATGGTGCCGTTTGCGATTGCGGCGTTGATCTACTGGGTTTTTAACTTTGTGGTCGAGATGCTGCTGGGCGCCGCCGAGAAAAAATTGGATTACTACCATGACTAGTTCGGTAATGAATATAACGAACGCTCGTAAGGCGTTTGGCGGCAATGAGGTGCTCAAGGATATCTCGCTTGAGGTGAAGCGCGGCGAAGTCGTGGCGATTATCGGGCCTTCGGGTGGCGGCAAGTCCACACTGCTGCGGTGTGCCACGTTGCTCGAGACACTCGACGGAGGCTCGCTCTCGTTTGGCGACCTTGCCGTTGCGACGGATGCGGGTTCGGGCGCGGTCTATGCGAAGGGCGATGTGCCCAAGCAGGCGCGCTCGCGATTCGGCCTGGTGTTCCAAAATTACAACCTGTTCCCGCACTATACGGTGATGAAAAACATCACCGATGCCCCGATCCGCGTGCTCAAGCGCCCGCGCGAGCAGGCGGAAGCTCGTGCGCATGAATTAATTGCTCAGATGGGGCTTGTGGGCAACGAGAACAAGGTTCCGTGTGAGCTTTCGGGCGGTCAGCAGCAGCGCGTGAGTATTGCCCGCGCCCTAGCGCTCGACCCGGAGATCCTGTTCTTTGACGAGCCGACCTCGGCACTCGATCCCGAGCTGACGGCCGAGGTGCTGCGTGTCATTAAAGACCTTGCCGCGCAGGATATGACGATGGTGATCGTGACCCATGCGATGCAGTTTGCGCGCGATGTTGCCGACCGCGTGGTCTTTATGGATGGCGGCCGCATTGTCGAGGAGGGGCCTGCCGATCAGGTTATCGACCATCCGCGCGAGCAGCGCACACGTGAGTTCTTGAGCCGTATCGAGGGGTAGGTTCAGGTATTTACTCAACTATTAATTGAGGCGAAGCCGCCACAGGTCTTACGGTCTGTGGCGGCTTTTTGTTTACATCGACGGGGTTCAATAATTACCCCACAAGCTTGTCTCTTCCTCTCGCCGCCCGTATCCATACGTGCGCCGAAAGGTGTGCATGGACAGTCGCCCGTGAGGGTAGGGTGGTGGCATAGGACATTTGGAGGGTGAGTCGGCTCGGTTGCCGACCATGCTGCTCCCGGGACGGCACCGACCGCGAACTCTCCCCGTTGGCGTCGCGCATTGCGCGCGGCCCTGCAAGGAGGTCATCATGGGTGCTCCCAAGACCGGCAATGTAAGGAACGTGGTGCTCGTAGGCCAAGGCGGGGTGGGCAAGACTTCACTCGCCGAGGCCATGCTCCACCTTTCCGGCAAGACCGCCCGCCTGGGCGGCCACGACGGCACCAAGCCAACGCTCGACTATGACCCCGAAGAGGTCAAGCGTGCGTTTTCCATCTCGACGACCATTGCGCCGATCGACTGGAAGGGCGCTCGTATCAATGTGCTCGATGCCCCGTGCTATCCCGATTTTATCGGCGACGCCTTTGCCGCGATGAGCGTCTGCGAGACGGCTCTGTTTGTGGTCGACGCCGAGGCCGGCCCGCAGCCTACGACGGTTAAGCTCTGGTATGCCGCCGAGGACCTGCGTCTGGCGCGTGCGGTGTTCGTAAACCGCCTGTCGCGCTCCGAGGCCAGCTTTGCGACCACCATGGACCTGCTGCAGGAGCGCTTTGGTACGCGCCTGGGCGCCGTGACTCTTCCCTGGGGCGAGGGCGAGGACTTTGACGGCATCATCGACCTGGTGCGCATGAAGGCGCGCCACTGCAACGGCGCCGAAGCCGTTGAGTCGGAGATTCCCGAGGAGTATCGTGCCCAGGCCGAGGAGGCCCATGACCATCTGTGCGAGCTGGTGGCCGAGGCTGACGACGAGCTGATGATGAAGTACTTGGAAGGCGAGGAGACGCTGACGCAGGAGGAGCTTGAAGGCCTGCTGTCGAAGGCGATCGCCGAGCGCATCTTTGTGCCGGTCTTTGCGGGCGATTGCATTAAGGAGCAGGGCGTCAACTCGCTGATGGACGACATCGCCACATACTTCCCAGCGCCGACCGACTATGGCGAGATGCCGCTCATCGACGGTGATTCGCTCAAGATTTCGAGCGACGACGACCGCCCGGTGGCGTTTGTGTTTAAGACCCTGGCCGATCCGCAGCAGGGCCGCATCAGCTTTATCAAGGTACTGACGGGCACGCTTGAGCCGGGCCTTGAGCTGGTCAACGCGCGTACCCGCAAGAGCGATCGTCTGGCTCACCTGTATGTGATGTGCGGCCGCGACATGACCGAGGTCGGTCACGCCTATGCCGGCGACATTATCGTGGCGCCCAAGTTGGCGGCAGAGACGGGTGACACGCTCTCCATTACCGGTAAGGTCGAGGCAGCGGCGTTTAAGTTCCCCAACTCGCAGTACCGCATTGCCATCGAGGCCGAGAACCGCGGTGACGAGGAGAAGCTCTACACGTTTATCGAGAAGGCATGCAAGGCCGATCCGACCATGAGTATCGATCGTGACGAGGAGACGGGCCAGACTATTATCTCCGCCGTGGGCGAGGCGCAGGTTTCGGTGCTGCTCAATCGCCTTGAGGACCGTACCAAGGTCGTGGCCAAGAGCGTGCCGATCCGCATTCCGTATCGCGAGACCATCCGCCGCACGGCAAGTGCTCAGGGCCGCCACAAAAAGCAGACTGGCGGTGCCGGTCAGTATGGCGACTGCTGGCTGCGCGTTGAGCCGCTCATTGGGCCCGACGGCACGAGCGATGGCTATGAGTTTGTGGACGAGGTCGTGGGCGGCCGCATCCCGCGTTCGCTCATTCCCGCCGTGGACAAGGGCGTTCAGGAGACTATGAAGGACGGCATCATTGCCGGCTACCCGCTTACGGGCATTCGCGTGGCTGTGTACGACGGTTCGTATCACAGCGTCGACTCCAACGAGATGGCGTTTCGCGCGGCGGCTCGCATTGGCCTGCGCAAGGCATGTGCCGATGCCGACCCAGTGGTGCTGGAGCCTATCGAGGAAATCACGGTGACGATTCCCGAGAGCTACGCCGGTGCCGTGATGGGCGACATCTCGGCCTCGCGCGGTCGCGTGACGGGCATGGAGACCGATGAGCGCGGAGACACCGCGGTCATCGCTCAGGCGCCGCTGGCCGAGCTGACGGATTACTCGACGCGCCTGCGCTCCATCACGCGCGGCACGGGCGACTTTACCATGAAGCCCGCCGGCTACGAGCAGGTTCCCTATGACGTTCAGGCCAAGCTGGTCGAGCGCTATGAGGAGGGTCGCGCCAAGTAGCGTGTGATTTTGCCTGCAATGTAGGTGCTGACGAAAAGGCCGCCCTGGGTAACCGGGGCGGCCTTATTTGATCCCTTGGGGACTGCAAATCGATTCTTGTCGCGGTTAGGGGCTTAATCACCCGAGGCTTGGTTGCGGCCGGTGGAGTAGTCGATCTGCACATGCGGCTGCAGGTTGTAGCAATATACGTGGAAGCACAGCGTCTTGCCGTGGTCCTCGACCGATTGCGCCTCGAGGCGTACGCCATGGCAGACGAGCTCCTCTTCGTTGTACATGGGCGTGACGCGATAGAGCACGTGGTTGCCCGTGTCGCGGATATAGTCGAGGATTTGCTCCTCAAACGGCAACATGCCCGTCTCGTTGAGATAGCGTGTGCCGGTGAGCAGATTCTTGCGGTTGGCGTTTTCGCCGCAGAGCGACCAGGCGATGAGGTGGCAGCGGTTGTAGAGACTCTGACCCGGAATAAAGTCGTAGCGCTGTTGGTGCCATCCGGCGGGGTGGATACGCGAGATATCCCCGCGCTTGCCTTGACCGAGCGATTCGGGGCCCACGCAGGCAAGCGCTTTGCGGGTGCGGCCCAGACTGTCGAGCTTGGAGAACTTCTTAAAGCAGCCCTCTTCGGTGGCGCGCTCGTATTCATCGAGCGTGAATGACGGCATGCCGAGCGGGTGCGTGCTGTCGGCGCGAAGGGCAACGTAGGGATTGCCGGCGTAGTCAGGAATGCTGCTGAGATAAACACCGCGGGCGCGGTTGAGGTCGGGGTTTTCGACCTCGTCGATGGGGGCGGCGACGCTGTCCTCGGCAACGTTGCCGTTGGTGTTGGTCGCGGTGGATTCGGAGCCATCGCCAGAGTCTTGGCTATTTTGAGAGTCCGAGGAGCTCGCTGTTCCCGATTCGAGCCGGGCGACCAAGTCTGCCTCGTCGTCGGTACGGCTGGGACTTTCGTTTTGCTTCTCGGCCAGAGCCGCTGCCTGCTCATCGCTTTGCGGCGACAGCAGCTTGGGAGCCCCGTCGAGCGACCCTGTGAACAGCGCAAAACCCAGTACCACGGCGGTGCCGATGGAAAGTACTTGCTTGTAGGCGGACTTGCGCGACATTGGGGCTCCTGGATGGACGGTTAGGAATCTATCAGTCTAGCAGGAGCCGGCAGAGGCCGTTCTGTCGAACAAATACTTAAGATTTGGGACAAATGCCGCTGGTTCATTTGCCCCCATGTTGGGCTTATGGCTAGATTGAGGTGGAGCCGAGCCAATTGAGTTTGCATTCGAGAATGCGCTGCTCACCGGGCGTGCTGCTGCCATCGAGTAACGCGAGGAGCATCTCGGCTGCCTCCCTGCCTTCCTGGTCGACGGGCTCGATGATCGTGGAGACGGTCGGCGTGGTGAGGTTGGTCCAGTCTTCGCAGTTGAGTCCCAAAAGACCGATTTGCTGCGGAAGTAGATGGGCCATGGGCTGGAGGGCCTTGTAGACACGGGGGAGTGCCCACTGGTTTTGCACGAAGATAAGGGTTCGCTTGGCGGGGTTGAGCTTGTATTTAAAGTACTCGGTAAGCTCACTGACCGACGGCTTGTTGTGGTCGATGGGAATCGCTTTGTAGAGCTGTCCGTTCGCTGCCAGTGCCTCGGCATATCCCTGAAAACGTTCCATGCGGGTGCGCATTTCGGTCATATTGGCGGCAATGGAGAAAAAGTCCTCGTAGCCGGCATCGAGAAGCGCCTGCGTGGCATTGTACACGCCGTCGTAGAGGTTGGTTTTGATCCAGCTGGTGCCTGGGCTGTAGATGGCCGCGTCAAAAAAGACGACGGGCTTGCCGGCGCGCTTGATGCGGTCGTGGACGGCCTTGAAATTTGCCGTGGGCTGGATGATAAAACCATCGACGCCCAGCGAGAGCATTTTGTCGACATACATGAGCTCGGTCTCGGGGTTAAAGTTGCTGGTGCAAACGACCGTCTGGTAGCCCGCGGGGAGCATGACTTGTTCCATGCCGTTGAGGACGAGGCCCGCCCACTTGTTGGTGTTATCCAAAATGATGATGGCAATGACGTGGGTCTGCTTGCCGGTGAGCGTTTGCGCTTGGGCGTTGGGAACGTATCCGAGTTCCTTGATGACGCGCGCAATCTTTGCCTGCGTCTTCTCGCTAAGCTTTTCTCGTTTGTCGTTGAGGTAATACGAGACGCTTGCCGTCGAGGTTCCCGCCTCTCGAGCGACGTCTGCGATCGTAACGCGCTGTTTTGCCACAGCGACTCCTTCCGACAGATGAGCATTTTCCAACATGATGACTTTGAGTCTTGGTGAGGGATGCGCTTCGGTGAGCGACCTTTTCCTTTCATATGAGTATGCAACAAATGCGGTATACGGGTGGGGTCGAAATTTGCGACCGGCATGCGCATCTGCCGTCTACCGAGAAAATCAAATACTTCTTGACTTTTGAAATCTAGGGTAAAATCGCAGGATTCATTTTTGGTTAAACGCATAACCAAATAGCATAACCAACGCTCTGACCTGCGCGTTTACCGAAATAAGCTGGCATTAAGAAAAACGAGCACCTATATTGGTCTTGTCGAAAAGACAGCAAGTCCAAACGGCAGGGGATGCTCCGGAGGCCTCCGCAAACGGTGTCTTGCGCACGCAACTCTATGAAAAGAGGGAAGCAATGAAGATCGTAGGCGTTGCCGCCTGTACCGTGGGTATCGCCCACACGTATATGGCCCAGAAGGCGATTCAGGATGAATGCGCCGCCCGTGGCATCGAGTGCAAAGTCGAGGCTCAGGGTGGCCTGGGTATCGAGAACGAGCTGACGCAGGAAGACGTGGATTCCGCCGACCTGGTGCTCGAGTCCGTCGACGTGGGTGTCGAGAACGAGGATCGTTTTGAGCAGAAGATGGCTGAGGGCAAGTTCCTGAAGGTCGGCACCTCGGATGTAATCGCCGATCCAGTAAAGATCATCGACCAGGCCGTTGAGATCATCAAGGCGACGGGCGGTGCCGTTGACGCGCCCAAGGCCGAGGCCAAGGCAGAGAAGAAGGCCGTCTCCGCTGCCCCGCAGGCCCCGACACCGGCGTCCAAGCAGTCCATCTTTGCCGATCCTGGCAAGACGCTGCTCAATGCATTCAATACCGGCGTTTCCTATTTTATCCCCATCGTCGTTATCGGCGGCGTGTTCCTCGCCTTCTCGTTGGCATCCGGTACTGCCGGTGCTAGTGGTATGGAGGTCACTAACCCGTTGATGGTGAGCCTTAACACCATCGGTATGGCCGGTATTTCCATGATGATTCCGGTGCTTGCGGCATACATCGCCTACTCGATGGCCGGCAAGCCCGCACTTGCCCCTGGCTTCGTCCTGGGCTACCTGGTTAACAACGCCGTCGTCACTCCGAGTGGCAACAGCGTTTCGACCGGCTTCTTGGGTGCCATGATCATGGCTGTCATCTGCGGTTACTTTGTCCGCTGGATGAAGACCTGGAAGGTCAACAACACCATCCAGACCATCATGCCCATCCTGATCATCCCAATTCTGACCTCGCTCGTCCTGGGCATGGCCTACATCTACATTCTGGCCACGCCGCTTGGCTTCGTGATGGATTGGCTCACCAGCGTGCTCGGTAGCCTGCAAGGCGGCTCCGCCGTTGTTCTGGGTCTGGTCATTGGTGTTATGACCGCCTTCGATATGGGCGGCCCCATCAACAAGACCGCTTCGACCTTTACCATGGCCATCATGGCCTCCGGTATCTATGGTCCCAACGGCATGTTCCGCGTCGCCGTCGCCATTCCCCCGATTGCCTGCGGTCTCGCTGCGCTCATCGCCAAGAACAAGTTCGATGACGCCGATCGCCAGATGGGCATTTCCGCGCTGTTCATGGGCTGCATCGGTATTACCGAGGGCGCTATCCCCTTCGCGGTCAAGGATCTTGGCCACACCCTGCCCGGCATTTGCATCGGCTCTGCCGTGGGCGCGGCGCTTGCCGCCTTCCAGGGCATCGACTGCTACGTCCCGCACGGTGGCTTTATCGTCGCCCTTGCCACCAACAACGTCGCGCTGTTCTGCCTGGACATCGTGATTGGCTCCTTGGTCGCCGCTGCAATCCTGATTGCCATGAAGCCCACGCTCGATAAGCAGGCCAAGTAAACCTTTAAGGACTCCGGTTGTGCGGAGGGATGGATTTGACTCCGCACAACCGCCACTACACAACAAAATCCATCCGTACTGATAGGGCCCACATCTGGGTCCCAGGGAACTTTTGTCAAAAATCCTCTGGAGAAGGAGAACAAAATGTCCAACCTCACCATCCGCCAGGCCGTTCAGGGCATGCTCAAGCTGCAGGATAGCGGCGATCACGCAACCATGGTCGGCATTGGCCCCATGAGCCCCAACCTGATTCAGGCCGTGTTCGAACTTGCCAAGGACGAGGATTTCCCGCCCATGTTTATCGCCAGCCGCAACCAGGTCGATATGGACGAGATGGGCGCCGGCTACGTCAACGGTTGGGACCAGACGCGCTTTGCCGCCGACATCAAGAAGGTTGCCGACGAGGTGGGTTACACCGGTCCGTACTACCTGTGCCGCGATCACGGCGGTCCGTGGCAGCGCGACGAGGAGCGTAACGCCCACCTGCCCGAGGACGAGGCCATGGAGCTCGCCCGCAAGTCCTTTGTCGCCGACATGGAGGCAGGCTTTGACCTGCTGATGGTCGACCCCACCAAGGACCCCTACCAGATCGGCAAGGTTATTCCGCTCGACGTGGTGCTTCGCCGCACGATCGATCTTATCGACTACCTTGAGCAGTACCGTCGCGAGCATAACCTGCCCGAGGTTGCCTATGAGGTCGGTACCGAGGAGACCAATGGCGGCCTGACCTCCACCGACAAGTACGAGGAGTTCATTTCTCAGCTGCAGCCCGAGCTCGAGAAGCGTGGCTGCCCCATGCCCACCTTTATCGTCGGCCAGACCGGTACGCTCACCCGTTGGACCGAGCAGGTCGGTCATTACAACTTTAAGAACGCCCGCGAGCTCGCCGACATGGCCAAGCGCTATGGCGTGGGCCTGAAGGAGCACAACGCCGACTACCTGGATGACGCGACGCTGCTCGAGCACATCCCGGCACACGTGACCGCTTCCAATGTCGCCCCTCAGTACGGCACCGAGGAGACCCGCGCTTACCTCAAGCTCTGCGCTACCGAGCAGATCCTGGTCGACA
>CAUAGV010000007.1 GCA_958428675.1 uncultured Collinsella sp. | reverse complement strand
AAAGGGCGGAGGCGGGGCATGCCCCGCCTCTTACACCACATCTCTGTGCGCTACCGTGACCGCCGCACGAGCGTGGAAATTTGGACACTCGCCAAACGAGCGTGGACTTTCGGGCGAAATCGGCCGCCAAAAGCCCCAAAAACCGTCCAAATATCCACTCTCGATATCCGACCCTCCGAAAATCCTCGCTCGTCCATCACTCGCGTATCTCTCGTCTCTCATTCGTCTCTAATATGAGAGATGACAGGAAGATGAGAGAAAAATATGAGAGATAACTGAGCAGCAAAGAGACAGGCAATCATGGTATTGTCTCAATACCGATTGTTCTACCAGCAAAAATATGTATAAATGAAGCAAATGGTAGACATTCCATCTCTATCTATCTTTCTATCTCTAAGCCGAGAGATAGAAAGATAGATGAGAGATAATTACGAGAGATAACTGAGAGACGAGGGAAATCTATCCGTGGCATTCTCCGCAGGACCGAGCGAAAGGACGTGCAGATGAACGAAAACGAGCTGACCGGTCTGCTTGAGTCTTTAAGGCGTATGGGCTCGGATGACCTTAGCGTCGAAGTAAAAGAGAGCGCCATGACGCTTTCCCGCGACGTATGGGAAACGGTCAGCGCTTTCGCAAACACCGCCGGCGGCATCATCGTGCTCGGAGTGAGCGAGCGCGCGGGTTTTGTCCCAGTTGCAAACTTTGAGACCGAGAAGGTGCTCAACCAATTCGTGGCGGGCATGGGCGATGCTGGCGGTCGCGGAAAGCTGGCCAATCCGCCCAAATACACCATTGAGCGCGTGGGGCTTCGGGGGACCGTTGTTCTCGTTATCACGATTGAGGAGCTCGACCCGTCGAGCAAGCCTTGCTATGTCATAGAGCGGGGCGCTCAAGGTGGCAGCTACAAACGCATCGATGACAAAGATGTCCCGCTTTCGTCGACCGAGGTTTTGGCACTGTCGTCATACGAACGGACGAGTCCTAGCGATCGCGATGCGGTGCCCGGCACGAGTGTGGGCGATCTCGACGAGTCGCTGGTCGACCGCACGATAGAGCGTGCCTATTCGTTGACGCCTCGAGCGATGCGCGGTGCGGCGGACAAGAAGACAAAGATGGAGCGTCTGAATTTCCTCGACTTCCAGGGCAATGTTACCAAGGCCGGCCTCCTTGCCGCGGGCGTTTACCCTCAGCAGTTCTATCCCAAGCTCTTCATTGATGTGGCTGTCCACGTGGGAACTCAAAAGGGAGCTGCGGGGCCACTAAGGTTCATGGACCGCACAATCTGTGAGGGAACGTTGGGCGAGATGATCTCGGATGCCGTCGCAGCCGTCGCCAAGAATTTGCGGCGAACCTCGATCGTCCAAGGCGTCTCGCGTGTCGACTCGCTTGAGATTCCCGAGGAGGTTCTGCGCGAAGCAATCGCCAACGCCGTAATCCATCGAGAATACGGGGATCGGTTCTGTGGACAATCGATTGCCGTCGACGTCTTTGATGATCGTGTCGAGGTGACGAATCCTGGCGGCCTTTACGGGGGAAAGACTCGCGAGAACTTGTTTGACGGCAGCTCCCGATGCCGTAACGCGACGCTTGTGAAGCTCATGTCGATTGTCCCGCTGCCGGATGGCGCAGGTTCGCCGGCTGAGGGCAATGGCTCGGGCATCCCGATGATGATCGATGCCATGCGCGCGCATGGTCTGGCCGAGCCCCTGTTCTGCCCGGGATTCGATCGGTTCAAGGTCGTACTTTACCGTTCAAAGATCGAGTCGGTCGATCATGGCGGGGGCTTAATTGTGACGGCACTCAAACACTACGGCGAGCTGGGGACGCGCGAGCTGGCAGAGCGCACAGGGCTCACAATTTCCCAGGTTAGGTCGCGCGTCAACGCGCTCATTGCTCAAGGCGAGCTTGAGCCCACGGCGCCGGCGACGAGCCGCAACCGCAAGTATCGACTGTCGGAGTGCGTGGGATAGATGCGTTAGTGGACGAGGCGACCCAATAATCGACCCTCGATTGGCGTCCATTAAGGTAAAGCGGTTGTTGCCCAGTCGACGGTGATGCTCAAGACTCGGCTTACGCCGGCATGGCCCCGAACCCGTCTATCAAGAACAGCCTAAGAACCAGCTTGATGACATTTCCCGGTTTGACTTCTGCCGCGTCAAAGACGTGGCGCTCGGCGAGCTCGCTACAGTATGCATAGATGTCGCGGATAAGGTCCGCGCCCGAGAGCGTAAACATGTAGCCTGCGTCCGAAAGCGCATTGGGCGCGGCAGGCAACTTGGCCATGTGACAGAACGTTTGCAGGTCGGGCGCCATAACGTTCTGGTAGTCGAGGTGGCCGTTGGCATCCTGCGCGGCAAGCTCCAATTGGCGCACAAAATCCAGCGCCGCCGCTAACACAAAGCTCGGCGTAGGCGCATTGACGTCCTGAGTGGTCGCCACAAGCCTGCCCGCCGCCTGCGTGACAAGCCAAGCGACCTCGCGCTGGCAACGCACGGCCTTGCGCGTAACCGGCTTGATGGACGAAGAAGAAACGCTCCCCTTAGGCGGATTCGAGGCAGCCATAAGACCCTCCCATGAACGACCCGGCCCAACAAGCCCGGATGAAACACGTGCTTCATCAGTATACAGGGAAGTGGGGTAGCGGGGTACAAGCGCGCCAGCGGCAAACCGAGAGCATCAACAATGTGCCTCCGCTCTATTTGGACGATGGTACGTGGGTCATTAAGTACTCGGTTCAAGCGCCGGGTACCGTTGGTTTTCGAGACCAGAATTACAACCGTAAAATGCTCAACTGCATGGAATGTGACGTCCCAGTCGGAGTCATATTTGCAACCGAGGTGGGCTACAAGGTGCTCGGCCTTGCATTTGTTGAACGGTTCGAGCCCGAAAACGGATGGTTTGTTCTGCACGGTCCTGTTCATAAAGGCGGACCGGACCCTCGTTTTGCGCCCGACATGAGTTATCTGAAGCACATGCCCGTCGATATTGAGTTTGCCGGACAGGGTGCGACCGACGATGAAATTTGGCTTTGGCGGTCTTTTACGATCGTGCTGTTTGATCGGATCGCGTGGCGATGCAATCTCGCACACGCCTGCCGGTGCATGCTCTTCCTGATTTGTATAGCGAGAGGGGAGCGAACGTGAGCTGGCGAGGCGATATTGCGATGGGGAAGTACGGAAAACTGCCGTGCGCCCTTATAGACAACAAAATGTTTCCGAGCGTAGAAGTTGATTGCGGGTCGTTTGTCGTCGCCTGTCCTTGCTGCGGCTCGCAAATACCGTGCCTCGACATTCGGTTCATCGATGCGTGCGACAGACTTAGCGACGAAGTGAGAAAACGGACAGGCGTTCATATGCCGGTGTATCAGGAGAAATGCCCTGTTTGTGGCCTCGATATCGTGTACGACGCCGGCGACGAGGGATAGGTGATGCGGAGGAGCTGGCTGTGAAGGCATCTCTGTCCCTACAAATAAATCCCCTCACCAAGCTGCTTATGGAACTCGGCGTGATGGTCGCGTGCCCAGGTAAAGAGCGCCTGGTCAAAGTCGGTGCGCGTGGTCGGGACGCCAAAGACGCCGGCAACTTCGACGCGCACAAACTCCAGTGCCGGCAGCTTGTTGATGGCAGTGAGGGCAAACGGGGACGAGGGCTCCTCGAACAGATAGCGGCTGCCTTGCAGCGCGTCGCAACTGGTGCACGTGTTGCCGAGCGACGGGGCTTTGGAGGCTCGCGCGCCTACGGGCTTGTAGCCGCAGCGCTTATGAAGGTAGTCGCGGATCTCGCCCGGCACGCAGCCAAGAGCGGGCACGATGGCGAGTGCGTTGGCGTTGGCCGTGTCGATGGCAATGTGCCCGGCTTCGTTGGGCGCGTGCGCGATGGTGATGCTCTCGTCGTTATCGGTTCGATAGGGAATGCCGAAGGCCGCGACCGAGGTCTCTTTGTGACACTTCCAGCACTCGCGCTTGCCCAGTACTAGAAATATATACGGCGCTGAGGGGTCGGATCGGTCAACACCGGGCAGCCACTCGGCAAAGGGCTCGGGGTTGACGCCGCTGGGTACATACCAGACCTTCTTGGTCCGGTCCCATTTGGCGCCCAGCGCCTTGGCTTCTTCTTTGTGCGAAAAGGGGACATCGAGCTCGGTGCGCATGGCGGCTCCTTGGTGCTGCAGGTGCAAGTGGTTCAAGGATACCGCAGGGCGCAGACATCGCGGCGTTTTGCTGAGGAGTTGCGGCTCGGATGGGTTCGAGACGCGTTGGTCTCGGCCTCGGTGGCTATTGACGCGGTTTTGTGCATGGGCAGGGTGGTTGCTTGGGCGGTTGGAGCTGCCAGCTGATTTGGCGACATAAAACAAAACAGCCCAGAGGACATAGCCTCTGAGCTGCGAACATTTGGTGGGCGTTAGAAGATTTGAACTTCTGACCTCTTCCGTGTCAGGGAAGCGCTCTCCCCCTGAGCTAAACGCCCGATCAAGGGTGCGCAAGCGCGCAAGGGATAATATAACGGAGCCTGAACTCGGTGGCAAGAACATTTTTAAAAATCGCTTACATTGTGGAATTCGGGGGCTTTGTCGTATCCATTTCAAAAGAGCCTGCTGCCGCGATTTTGCTGTCGCATAATGCAAGGCCATTGCGGTATCGAGCTATGGAAAGACGCCTGCGGAATTGTCCTACCGATAAGCGGACAAGCCTCCAGCTGGTGACTTCGCCGTGGTAAGGTAAGCCGAATTGTTTCCAGGCTGTTTCGGGGGAGTGGAATGAGCAAAGAGTGTGTCGAGCAGGTCGAAGGCGCAGGGGCTTCGGTGCCGATGACCGATATATCGAACATTGATGTGCCCGAGGGCACCGACGAGCTCAGCCGCAACACCCGTCGCGCATGGCGCGACCGCTTGAACAGCGCTTCGACGCGCAAGATGATCACGGGCGTCTTGGCTACGCTGGTGGGCGGTTCGTTTTGGGGCTTCTCGGGCACCAGCGCGAGCTTTCTGTTCGATACCTACCATGTCGACACCCTGTGGCTTATGAGCGTGCGTCAGATTCTCGCCGGTCTACTCTTTATGGCCGTGGTTGTTACGCGCGACCGCGAGCGCCTGATTAAGCTCTGGACCACACCCGCCGATCGCAAGCAGCTGCTGCTCTTTACCGCCTTTGGCCTGCTGTTCAACCAGTTTTGCTATCTTTCGGCCGTGCGCCTGACGAACGCCGGAACCGCGACGGTGCTCCAGTGCCTGCAGCTCGTTATCATCATGGGCTACGCCTGCGTGACCGATCGCCGTATGCCGCGTACTCGCGAAGTCATCGGCATTGGCCTGGCTCTGGGTGGAACCTTTTTAATCGCCACCGGCGGCGACCCCACCAGCCTGAATATCTCGCCGCTTGGCCTGGCAGCAGGTCTTATGTGTGCGGTCAGCGCCGCGTGTATGGCGGTGATTCCCGCCAAGATCCTGCCCGAATACGGCAGCCCCATCGTCACGGGCTCGGCAATGCTCACGGCGGGCGTGGTCTCGTGCGTCTTCGTGCAGCCCTGGGCGCATATGCCGGCGCTCGACGCTGCCGGCATCGAGGCGCTCGCGGTGTTCGTGGTTATCGGCTCGTTTTTTGCTTACATGCTTTATATGCAGGGCGTTAAGGACATCGGCTCGGTGCGCGCGAGCCTCATCGGAACTGTGGAGCCGGTTTCGGCGACCATCACCAGCGCCGTTATGCTGGGGACGGTGTTTTTGCCGACCGACCTTATCGGCTTTGTCATGATCATCGTGATGATGTTCCTCACGGTGTAGCTAGCGCCGCCGCCAAGACAGAAAAGGTGTTGTGCCGCATTTTCGCCAATTGATGTCCGTGTCTGGAGTTTAGCTGTCGATGCTCAAAATGCCATAAACTAGTAACGTTATGGACTTTTTCATTGCGACTCAATTGCGAGGATTTCTTTATGGCTGGTAATCACTTTAAGGGCAGCGATAGCGGCCGCCCTGCAGTTCCGCCGCGTCCGAACGGGGCTGGTAAGGCCGGCACGCCGGGCGGCGCTGGACAGGGCGGTTCCGGTAAGCGCGTGTCCCCGGGCGAGACGGCGATGTTTACCGCTCTGTACGAGCAGTCTCAAAAGGCAAAAAAGACCGGCCGTGCAAGAGGAAATGTCTTTGCGGACAGTGCAACCTCCACGTCGCAGCCGAGCGGGGCTCCTTCGGTACCCGCGAACAACGCGGGTGCTGCCAACGCCGCGAATGGCGCCGGCAGCGTTAATGCCGGCAAGGCCGCCAACAATACTCCCTCTGCCGGTGGCGCGGGGCTTACGGGTAACCTTGGCACGATTTACACCGGCGCCTCCGAGACTGGCACGTTCGCCCGCCTGGATGATAGCGGTGCCGAGTTTGCGGGCTCGGGTTCCAAGGAAGATTATTACGATTTTGGTTTGAACTACGGTAGCGACGCTTCGTCGAGTTCGACCTCTGACGGTCTGGTCCGTCATCGCCATCGCAAAGGCGAGCGCAAAAAGCGTCACACCGGCGCCATTATTGCCGCTGCGGTCGCGGTGCTTCTCGTTGCGCTTGGCGCAAGCGGCTTTATGCTGCTTAACTCGGCAAAGACCGTAAAGAGCGAAGCGAAGGAGGCTGTCGAGATTGTCGGTGGCCTTAAGGACAAGGTCACGTCGGGCGATTTTTCGACGCTGCCTGACGACGCGAAGAAGATCGATGAGCTCTGCGACAGCATGAAGGCGGAGACCTCGAGCCCGCTGTGGACGGCGGCTTCGTTTATCCCGGTGTATGGCAGCGACATCAACGCAGCCCGCACCATGATTGATGCCCTGTCCGATGTCTCGAGCAACGCGCTGGTTCCCATGGCCGATAACCTCTCGCAGGCCACGCCCGGCAAGCTGTTCCAGGACGGCATGATTAACGTGTCCGCGCTACAGGCGGTCGCCGATTCGCTTTCCAGCAGCTCGAAGGTGTTCAAGAGCGCCAACGAGAAGATCCAGGGCATTGGCGATACTCATATTTCCCAGGTGACCGAGCTGGTCGATAAGGCCAAGGACGGCTTTGCCACCCTCAACGGCGCGGTTGACGCGGCGGAGAAGGTCGCCCCCGTCCTTCCCCAGATGCTCGGCGCCAACGGCCAGACGCGCAACTACCTTGTGTACGCCATGAACAACGTCGAGATTCGTGCTTGCGGCGGCTTTGGCGGTTCGCAGGGCCTGATTTCGGTCACCGACGGCCAGATGTCGATTGGCGAGTTTGTTCCCCGCATTGGACTCAGCGAGGATGAGGCAGTCGAGAGCGTCGACGAAGAGGATGAGGCGCTGTTTGGCAATCACAGCAACCTGTACAACTCGGGTAACACCTATTCGCCCGACTGGCCGCGCAACTCGCAGCGTGTCGCCGCTCTGTGGAAGTCCGAGTATGGCCAAGACGTTGATGGCGTCATCGGTATCGACCCGGTGTTCCTGCAGTATCTGCTGGGCCTTGTCGGCAATGTCTCGCTGCCCGACGGCACGGTTGTCGACGGCACCAATGCGGCCAAAGTCCTCATGCACGACGTGTACTGGAACTATCCGGTCGAGGAGTCGGACGGCATCTTTGCAGCCGTTGCCAGCGCCGCCTTCGACAAGATTCTCGGCGGCATCGGTGATGTCGATGTTACGAAGCTCGTCAGCGCCGTTGAGCGTGGTGCCGAAGAGGGCCGCCTGATCGCGTGGATGAGAAACGATGATGAGCAGAATGCCATCAAAGAGACGGGCATTGACGCTTCGCTGCCCGATCCGGATGATCCGAGTGCCGATCCCGTTGCCGGCGTTTACTTTAACAACCTGAGCTTCTCCAAGCTCGACTGGTATCTGAACGCCGACACTCAGATTGGTCAGGGCGTGAAGAACGGCGACGGCACGTGCTCCTATCGCATCACCGTTACCCTGACGAACATCATGACGCAGGAGGAGGCTGGCAAGCTGCCCGACTACGTTGCGGCGAGCGCACCCGATGCCGCGCGTGACGACGAGCGTCTGAATGTCTCGTTGTTTGCCCCGACGGGCGGCAACATTACTGATCTGACCGTCGAGGGCACCCAGTTTGGTCTTGGCGCCGCTATGTGGCATGGAATCCCCTTCTATTCGGGCACCGTTGACCTGCATGCTGGCGAGACGACGACGATCACGTATACGCTGACCACGTCGGCCGAGGCGGGGGACAAGCCGCTTACGCTGCGTCAGACTCCTACATGCCAGGCGGCTCGCGACAGCGCGTCGGCGTAGGGTTTTTCTGGTAGCGCAGATAATCGAGTACCATTTTGGGGCGGACAGGCAATCTGTTCGCCCCTATTTTGTAAGGAGAGCGCATGAAGTACTTTGGCACCGACGGCTTTCGCGGTGAGGCCAACGTTGGGCTGACGGTAGAGCACGCTTATAAGATTGGCCGTTTTGTGGGCTGGTATTACGGCGCCAACCGCGAGCGCAAGGCGCGCGTCATCGTGGGCAAGGACACACGTCGCTCGAGTTATATGTTTGAGGCGGCGCTGGTGAGCGGCCTGGTCGCGAGCGGTGCGGACGCCTATATGCTGCACGTGATCCCCACGCCAGGCGTAGCGCATCAGACTGTGGAAGGCTGCTTCGATTGCGGCATCATGATCAGCGCGAGCCACAACCCGTTTTGCGATAACGGCATTAAGCTCGTCAACAGCGACGGCTTTAAGATGGACGAGGACGTGCTGGAGCTCATCGAGGACTACATCGATGGCAAGAGCGAGGTGCCGCTGGCCACGGGCAACCACATCGGCGCCACGGTGGACTACATGCAGGGTCGCAACCGCTACATTGCTTCGCTCATTGCAAGTGCGAACTTTTCGCTGCAGGGCGTCAAGATCGGTATCGACTGCGCCAACGGCTCGGCTTCCTCGGTGGCCAAGCCGGTGTTTGACGCGCTCGGTGCCGACGTGCGCGTGATCAATGCCGCGCCCGATGGCTTTAACATCAACGTCGACTGCGGCTCCACGCATATGGAGCGCCTGCAGCGTCACGTGGTGGAGCAGGGCCTGGACGTGGGTTTTGCCTATGACGGAGATGCCGACCGCTGCCTGGCCGTGGATGAACGCGGCCGCGTGGTAGACGGCGACCAGATCCTGTACGTGTGCGGCGTGTATCTGAACAAGCACGGGCGTCTCTCGGGCGGTACCGTGGTACCGACGATCGCCAGCAACTTTGGTCTGGTCAAGTCGCTGGAGCTTGCCGGACTGAGCGCCGTGACCAGCGGCGTGGGCGACCGTCACGTGTATGCCAAGATGCGCGAGGGCGGCTACAGCCTGGGCGGCGAGCAGACGGGCCATACGATCTTTGGCGATATCGAGTGCACGGGCGACGGCATTATGACCTCGCTGCGCGTGATGGAAGTGATTCGTGCCGAGCGCGAGACGCTCTCGCAGCTCACGGCTCCGTGCAAGCTGCTGCCGCAGGCGCAGGTTGCCGTGCGCGTGGCCGACAAGGACGCCGCGCTCGAGAACATGGGCGTGCAGAATGCGATCGCCGAGGCCGAGGCCGCGCTGGCGGGCGAGGGCCGCGTGCTCGTGCGCAAGAGCGGAACCGAGTCGGTGATCCGCGTACTGGCCGAAGCTCCTGACCAGGCAGCCGCCGATGCCGCCATGAAGCGCATCGCCGCTGCACTCGAAGCCCTTTAGTTACGCGGTTTTACCAAACCGCGTAACTGCTCGACGTTGCCAAGACATCGGCGTCAACCTAGTCATTGGGGACACTCTTCGTCATCCGTGCTTCTGGCTGGCAAAGAGTGTCCCAAACGACTAGTCATTAAAGAACGTCCCCAATGACTAGGTGAAAGGGGGGGGCGCCGCGGAACCAATTCCGCGGCGCCCCCTTTGCGTTGGCGTGTCGCCTAAGCTTTACAGCTCGTACAGCGTGGTGAACTTGTCCTGGAGGTAGCTGCAGTAGTAGCGGGCATCGAACGCCATACCGCAGGCGCTCTTGATGAGCTCCGGCGCGTCTTTGGCGCGGCCCCACTGCCAAATGTGCTCGCCCAGCCAGGCACGGACGGGCGCCAGATCGCCGCTCGCGCAGGCACCGGTAAGGTCGACGCCGTCGCGGCACATGGCCGGCACGAACATGGCGTCGTAGGCGCTGCCCAGCGCATACGTGGGGAAGTAGCCAAACGAGCCGCCGCTCCAGTGCGTATCCTGTAGGCAGCCGTGCGTGTCGTCGGGAACGGGAATGCCCAGGTACTCATCCATAAAGCGATTCCAAAGCGCGGGGATGTCCTTGGCCGTGGCCTCGCCGGCAAACAGCATGCGCTCGATCTCGTAGCGCACCATAACGTGCAGCGGATAGGTGAGCTCGTCGGCCTCGGTGCGGATCAGCGAAGGCTGCGCGATGTTCACGGCGTGGTAGAGCGTGTCCTCGTCGACGTCGCCGTAGACCTCGGGTGCGTGGCGGCGCAGCACCTCGAGCAGCGGCCCCATAAAGGCACGGCTGCGGCCCACGGTGTTCTCAAAGAAGCGGCTCTGGCTCTCGTGGATGCCCATGGAGGTGCCGCCCTCCAGGCGGGTGCGCGCATAGGCGGGATTGACGCCCAGCTCGTACATGGTGTGCCCCGCCTCGTGGATGATGCTGTAGACGTTGGAGATGCAATCGTCCTCGTAGATGTGTGTCGCGATGCGCGCGTCACCCACGGCAAAGCCCTCGCTAAACGGGTGCTCGGTAAAGGCAAGCGTGGTGTCGTCCAGGTTCAGGCCGACGAGCTTCATCAGGTCGAAGCTCATGGCGCGCTGGGCGGCCTCGGGCACGCGGGCGTGCAAAAAGTCGGCATCGGGCTGCTGGCCGCGCTCGCCGATGGCGTGCACGAGCGGCACGACCGTGGCCTTGACCTCCTCGCAAAACGCGTCGAAGCTCTTGGCGGAAAGGCCGCGCTCGTACTGGTCGAGCCAAACGTCGTATGGGTCGCGCTTGGGGTCCATGAGTTCGGCCTGATGCTTAAGTTGGGCGACGATTCTATCCACATAGGGCTCAAAGCTCGCCCAGTCGTTGGCCGTCTTGGCCTTATGCCACACGGCGTCGGCCTCGCAGGTGAGCCTGGTCCAGGCCTCGGCCTCCTCGGTAGGAATAACGCTTGCCTCGCGCTGGTCGCGGCCGAGCACGCGAATCTCGTCGAGCAGCTGCGGGTCGTCTACGTGTCCGCCTGCAACCGTCTCGCGCGCTAACGAGCGTACGAGCTCAACGGACTTCTCGCTGGTCAGCAGCTTGTGATGCTCGCCGGCAAGCGTGCCCATGGCGTCGGCACGGGCGGCAGCGCCGTTGGCAGGAGCAATCGTCGCTCCATCGAACTCGGCAATCTTGAGCAGGTACTCGCGAGTCCACAGCTTGCCCTCGAGTTTGCGGAACTTTTTGACGGCCTTGTCGACTTTAGCGGCCTTGACGCCCTTGGCGGCCTTTGCCACGGCGGCCTTGGCCTTCTTATCGAGTTTCTTTCCCATACCGTATCCTTAATCTCGCAGGCCGAGCGCCGCAGGCGGGTGCGCGGCCAGTTTGCACAGCTACCTGCCTTGTACCCAGCGCGAACAAAACGGAACGCGGCGATGCGCTCGCGAAATGTGTTATCCTATAGCCCAATGCGTTGACGGAGAGGGTTTTGCCCGCCGCGTCGCCGGCAAGAGAGGGAAGGTCATGGGCTGCAAGCCTTCCTGCGGTGGCAAGGGCCAAGCGTTCACTCCCGAGCAGCGACCTCAACGGGCACGCGGCCAGTGGCAGCAAAGTCCCAGTAGGGAAGCCGTGAGCCTCGCGACAAGAGGCACAGAGTGGGCGCGGCGGGCCAGACATCCGCCGTGTCAAACAAGGTGGTACCGCGGAATTCAACCGTCCTTGGGCAATGTACATGCCCGAGGGCGGTTTTTTTGTTACCGAACCGGGCCGCGCATCCGCAACATCGGGCGGCGTCAGCCGTCCCGGAGCGCGGATGTGCGAGAGACGAAAGGGAAGACATGAGTCTGATTGATGATCTGGTCAAACTCGAGGAAGAGGCCAAGGAGCTCGTCACTAGCGCTGACGACGCCGCCAAGCTCGAGGCCGCGCGCGTTGAGCTGCTCGGCCGCAAGGGCCGTATCACCGGCCTGATGCGCATGATGGGCAAGCTCGCTCCCGAGGATCGTCCCATGATGGGCAAACGCGCCAACGAGATGCGCCAGCTGATCGAGGGCATGCTCGACGAGCGCACCACCGAGATGAAGGCCGCCGCCCTCAAGCACGCACTCGAGCACGAGGCCGTCGACATCACGCTGCCGGGCATCCGTCCGCAGATCGGTCACCAGCACCTGATCAAGCAGATCATCGAGGAGGCCGAGGACATCTTCTGCGGCATCGGCTACACCGTCGAGTCCGGCCCCATGGTCGATACCTCCTACTACAACTTCACCGCGCTCAACGCGCCCATGGATCATCCGAGCCGCTCGGCTCGCGACACGTTCTATGTGGTCGACAACAACCCCGGCAGCGTCGCGCATCCCGAGGCTCACGCTCACGGCGAGTCCGACGTGCTGCTGCGCACCCAGACCTCGGGCGTGCAGATCCACACCATGGAGTCGCAGAAGCCGCCCATCTACATGATCTGCCCGGGCACCGTCTACCGTCCCGACACGGCCGACGCCTGCCACCTGCCGCAGTTCAACCAGATCGAGGGCCTGGTCGTCGACGAGGGTATCACCTTTGGCGATCTTAAGGGCACGCTCGACTACTTTGTTAAGTGCATGTTTGGCGAGGATCGCAAGACGCGCTATCGCCCGCACTTCTTCCCCTTCACCGAGCCTTCCTGCGAGGTGGACGTGAGCTGCCACGTGTGCGGCGGCAAGGGCTGCAACTTCTGCAAGCACAGCGGCTGGATCGAGATCCTGGGCTGCGGCATGGTCGACCCCAACGTCCTGATCAACTGCGGCATCGACCCCGAGAAGTACACCGGCTTCGCCTTTGGTATTGGCGCCGAGCGCGTCGCGGCACTGCGCTACGACCTGCCCGACCTGCGCACGTTGATGACTGGTGACATGAGGTTCTTGAACCAGTTCTAGAACGCTTTCTTCTTAGTTGCAGTTTCCGGCTCAAAGCCGCATTTATGAAAGGAGACCAGTTAGATGCGCGTTTCTTACGACTGGCTCAAGACCATGATCGATATTCCGGAGGATCCCAAGACCCTTTCGGACGAATATATCCGTACCGGCACCGAGGTCGAGGCGATCGACACCGTGGGCGAGTCCTTCGACCACGTGGTGACCGCCAAGGTGCTCACCAAGATCCCGCACCCCGATAGCGACCACATGTATGTGTGCTCGGTCGATGTGGGCGACAAGAATCTCGACGCCGACGGCAATCCCGCTCCGCTGCAGATCGTCTGCGGCGCGCAGAACTTCGAGGCCGGCGACCACATCGTCACGGCCATGATTGGCGCCGTGCTTCCCGGCGACGTTAAGATCAAGAAGAGCAAGCTTCGCGGCGTCGTGTCCATGGGCATGAACTGCTCCGCGCGCGAGCTCGGCCTGGGTGGCGACCACTCCGGCATCATGATCCTGCCCGAGGATACGCCCTGCGGCATGCCGTTTGCCGAGTACGTGGGCTCGAGCGACACCGTGCTCGACTGTGAGATCACGCCCAACCGTCCCGACTGCCTGTCCATGATCGGCATGGCCCGCGAGACCGGCGCCATCTTCGACCGCGATTTCCACGTTGAGCTGCCCGCCATCAAGGTCGAGACCGGCCGCGCGACCGACGACGAGCTTTCCGTCGAGATCGCCGACGAGGGCCTGTGCGACCGCTACGTTGCCCGCATCGTGCGCAACGTCAAGGTCGGCCCGTCGCCAGACTGGATGGCCAAGCGCCTCAACGCCCTGGGCGTGCGCCCGCACAACAACATCGTCGACATCACCAACTACGTGATGATGCTCACCGGTCAGCCGCTGCACGCCTTTGACCTGGACACCTTTGCCGAGCGCGATGGCCACCGTCGTGTGGTGGTTCGTGCCGCCCAGCAGGACGAGAAGTTCACGACGCTCGACGGCGAGGAGCGCGTGCTCGACGCCGGCATGGGCCTCATCACCGACGGCGAGCGCCCCGTGGCGTTGGCCGGCGTTATGGGTGGCATGGATTCCGAGATCGAGGACGATACCGTTGACGTGATGGTCGAGAGTGCCTGCTTCAACGCCGGCCGCACCTCGCATACCAGCCGCGACCTTTCGCTGATCTCCGACGCCTCCATCCGCTTTGAGCGCCAGGTCGATGAGACCGGCTGCGTGGACGTCGCCAACGTTACCTGCGCGCTCATCGAGGAGATCGCCGGCGGCGAGGTCGCTCCCGGCTACGTGGATGTGTTCCCCGCGCCCAAGACCATCGACAGCATTAAGCTGCGCCTGGCCCGCGTGCATGCCATCTGCGGCGCCGACATCGAGCCTGACTTTATCGAGCGCTCGCTCACCCGCCTGGGCTGCACCGTCGAGCGCGACGGCGAGGACTTTATGGTCACCCCGCCGAGCTTCCGTCCCGACCTGCCGCGCGAGATCGACCTGATCGAGGAGGTCCTGCGCCTGTGGGGCATGGGCCGCGTGACGGCGACCATTCCGGCTGCCAAGAACCACATCGGCGGCCTGACCCGCGAGCAGAAGCTCACCCGTAAGGTCGGCGAGATCCTGCGCGCCTGCGGTCTCAACGAGACCACGACCTTTGGCTTTGCCGCCCCGGGCGACCTGGAGAAGATCGGTATGTCCACCGAAGGCCGCGGCTGTCCCGTGGTGCTCATGAACCCGCTGGTAGCCGAGCAGACCGAGATGCGTCGTTCGCTGCTGCCGGGCCTGCTGCAGTCCGTTGCCTATAACGAGGCCCACGGCACGCCCAACGTGCACCTGTACGAGGTCGGCAGCCTGTTCCATGGCCGCGAGAACGCCAGCCTGCCCAAGGAGACTAAGTCCGTGGCGGGCGTGCTCTCGGGCCAGTGGAGCGAGCAGTCTTGGACCATGAAGTACCGCAAGCTGCGCTTCTTCTTTGGCAAGGGCATTGTCGAGGAGCTGCTCGCCCAGCTGCGCATCGAGAAGGTTCGCTTCCGTCCCGTCGAGGGCGAGGGCTACGCTTTCTTGCAGCCGGGTCGTGCGGCCGAGGTTCTGTCCGGCGGCACCGTGCTGGGCTGGGTCGGCGAGATCCACCCCGAGGCGCGCGAAGCCATGGGCATCGACGAGGTCGTCGTTGCCTTCGAGCTCGATCTGGACAAGCTGATCAAGGGCGCCCGCAACCAGGAGAACTACCGCGAGTTCTCGCAGTATCCTGCCGTTGAGCACGACCTTGCTATCGTGGTCGACAACGCTGTGACCTGCGAGGATCTTGAGCGCCGCATTACCAGCGCCGGCGGCAAGCTGCTCGAGGGCGTGCGCCTGTTCGACGTCTACCGCGATCCCATCCGCATCGGAGCGGGCAAGAAGTCCATGGCCTTTGCGCTTACGTATCGCTCCGACGACCACACGCTCACCAGCGAAGAAGTCGAGAAGGCGCATCAGAAGATCGTCACCAAGGTGTGCAAGGGCGTAAACGGCGAGGTCCGCGGCTAGGTCCTGCGCTGGGGTATGGGTCAGCGGTGGCTGCTGCCGAGTCCTACGTGACTGCTGTTTTCGGTATAAGGCACCGTTGAGCCTGCATATATGACACGCGCATTACATAACGGCGTGCTGCTTTGTCGGCAGTGCGCCGTTTTGCTATGATAGCCCGCGGCGTGTTACGAATCTGACATTACGTAACACTGGAAAGGTGATTCAAGCGGCGTTGCAATTCCGTGCGCCGATAACCGGGAGGCGTACATGCACATTCCAGATAATTATCTGTCCCCGCAGACCGATGCCGTCATGGCGGTGGCGATGGTGCCCGTCTGGGCTCACTGTATCAAGAAGGTGCGCGCCACGCTCGATCGCGAGCACATGGCTTTCCTGGGCATCTGCGCCGCATTTTCCTTCTTGCTTATGATGTTCAACGTGCCGCTGCCCGGCGGCACCACTGGCCACGCCGTTGGTGGCGCACTCATCGCGCTGCTGCTGGGCCCCGAGGCCGCGGCTATCGCGGTTTCGGTCGCGCTGGCGCTGCAAGCGCTGCTGTTTGGCGACGGCGGCATCCTGTCCTTTGGCGCTAACTGCTTTAACATGGCCTTCGTGTTGCCGTTTGCCGCAGCCATCGTGTTCCGCGCGCTTAACAGCCGTTTGCACGACAAGAGCTGGGGCACCTCGGTTTCGGCCATCGTAAGCGGCTGGGTCGGCCTGTGCCTGGCGGCCCTGTGCGCAGCAATCGAGTTTGGTATTCAGCCGATGCTTTTCACGAATGCTTCGGGCGCTCCGCTGTACTGCCCCTTCCCGCTGTCCATTGCCATTCCGGCCATGATGATCCCGCATATGTTGGTAGCCGGCGTGGTCGAGGGCGTGGCGACTGCCGCGATCTACGGCTTTATCAAGAAGACGGCGCCGAGCGTTATCGTCGGCCCCGAAGCCGCCGATGGACAGCTTGCTGCCGAGGGCGCTGCTGCAAAGAAGACCTCGCTGGTCCCCACGCTCATCTTGGTTGCCGTGCTTGTCGTGGCCACGCCGCTGGGCCTGCTGGCCACGGGTGACGCCTGGGGTGAGTGGGACGCCGAGGGCGCCGCGACCGCCGTTCAGGAGGCTGGCGACGACAGCCTGCAGGCTTCGGTCGGTCTCGACACCCCGACCTTTGCCGACGCTCTGCCTACGGGTGATTACCTGCAGGCCTATTCCGAGGAGCAGGGTCTCGGCTTTGCCGGTCAGGCTGCCATGTATATCTTGTCCGGCGTGATTGGCGTGGCGGTGCTCACCATCGCATTCCGTCTGATCTCGCTGACGGTCAAGGAAAGCGGAGCCCATGGCGATGGTCGAGCTGCCTAGCTGGCTTGCGGCCGAGGAGCGATACGAGCCCACGGGCGCTCGTCATCGCGTGATGCAAAAGAACGTCCTGCACCTGGCGAGCCTGCTTGAGCGGGTTCGCCTGGGTGGAGGCGCGCACGAGGGCGGGTCGATGGTCGACCGCGCCCTTTCTTGCGTTTCGGCTCCGGTGCGCCTGGTGGGGATATTCGTTTGCGTCCTGTGCGTGTGCCTGACACAAAGCCCGCTGTACCTCATGTTGATGGCGGCCATTGCGCTGGTGCTCGTTGCCGTGCGTCCCATACGCGGGCTGCGCGCGACCTTTGTGCCGGCGCTTGGCGCCGCGGGGCTCGCAGTGGTTTTGGCGCTGCCTGCCCTGCTGCTGGGTGCTTCCGCTACGGGCGCCATGCTCAAGATTGCGCTCAAGACCTTCATTAATGTGTCGCTGGTGCTGGGCGCTTCGTGGACCCTCACGTGGAGCCGCATGTCGGCGGCGCTCAAGATGCTGCATCTACCCGACGAAGTTATCTTTACGTTTGATATGGCGCTCAAGCACATCGAGGTGCTGGGTCGTACGGCGCACGATCTGTGCGAATCGGTCATGCTGCGCAGCGTTGGCCGTGCGCCCGAGGGATTTTCGCGTACCGATTCGATCGCGGGTATCATGGGCATGACCTTTATCAAGGCGATGAAATGCAGCCGCGCGATGGACGAGGCTATGCTTTGCCGCGGCTTTGCCGGTGCGTATCCGGCTCCCGCGCGCGCCAGGTTTGGCTGGCGCGATGCGGCCTATGCGGCCGGCGTGGCGCTGCTGACAGTGTTGTGCGCCGTGCTGTAGGCGCTGCTGGTTCCGACTGGGGATGCAAATGGGGAAGGGCGACGTTTTGACGATCGATATGAATAGTGCGGCGGGCACGAACGGTGTGGGCGGCGCCGAGGTCGTTCCGCTCATCGAGCTGCGCGACGTGGTGTTCTCCTATGCGGGGCATACGGTTGTCGATGGCGTGTCGCTGCAGGTCGATCGTGGTGAACTCGTTGCCCTGCTCGGTCCCAACGGCTGCGGCAAGACGACGATTATGCGTCTTATTAACGGCCTTGAACTCGCGGACGCAGGGGCATACCTGTTTGACGGGCACGTGGTCGATGCGGCGTATCTGAAGGATTCTGCTGCTGCTCAGAAGTTCCACCAGCGCGTGGGCTTCGTGTTCCAAAACGCCGATGCCCAGCTGTTCTGCGCCACGGTGGACGAGGAAGTTGCTTTTGGTCCCGCGCAGATGGGGCTGCCGGCAGACGAGCTCGAGCGCCGCGTGCGCGATGCCATGGGGCTGTTCCAGGTTGCCGACCTTGCCGACGCCTCTCCCTATCAGCTCTCGGGCGGGCAAAAGAAGCGTGTGGCGCTGGCGGCAGTTGTATCGATGAACCCCGATATCCTAGTGCTCGATGAGCCCACCAATGGGCTCGACGAGGATTCATGCGACATCGTGGTCAACTTCTTGCTGGCCTACGTCGCGGCGGGTAAGACGGTCTTGATGAGCACGCATCACCAGGATTTGGTGCGACGCCTGGGTGCCCGTGCAATCTATATCGATCGATATCACCATGTGGTCGAGGCGCCTTCGCCGTCGTATGGAACCGAAAGCGGTACTACGGACTAGTTGCTGCGTAGAGCGTGCGTAGCCGCCCGCGCGGCTTTGCCGTGATGGTATAGTTATCCAGGTTTTTTATGGGGGTGGCTATGCCAAGTTGGAACATTCATATCGCTCAGACGGAGCGTTTGCTGGAGCGCACCGGTGCACTTGCCAATAGCGTGCGCGACCGCAATGCCTTTTTGTTTGGCTGCGTGGTTCCGGATATCTTCGTGGGCTATATGGTCCCTGGCATCGCCGATCCCATCCCGTACCGCATTACGCACTTTGCAAAGCCCGAGCCTATCCCTAAGCCTCGTGAGCATGAGTTCTGGGATACCTATGTGGCACCGTTGCTTAAAAGTTCGCCCACCGGTGCGCCAGCCGCGGCTACCTCGATTGTCGAGGAGCGCGAGCGACTGAATCGCGTGCATTATCCCCAACGTTACAAGGACGCCGAGCCGGTCGCCGGTCCCGGTGCTAGCGAGCTTTCGCTCGCGCCCGATGACGTGGCGCAGTCGCTGCTCGATCTGACGCTGGGCGTTTGGTCGCATCTGGTGGCCGATACCGTATGGAATACGCGTGTGAATCAGTACCTGGAGGCGCACGGCGGCAAGCCGTGCGAGGAATTCCGCATTAAAAAGCAAGGCGACTTTGACTGGTTTGGCAAGACACTCGGCATCGTTTCGATACCGCGCGCGACCGATCGCCTGTATACTGCGGCGACCCGTTTTGGTCAGTATCCCATCCATAAGGAGTATGTGCTCAAGACCATCGGCGTTATGCACGAGATTGTACGCGAAAACCCCGGCGAGTCCGATCATCCGCCGTATCGCCTGCTAACCGAGGAGTTTTTCGATACAACGTTTACCGAGGTCATCGAGCTAACCGAGGCGGGATTTGCGGCTCGCGTCGAATCGCCCGATATGCCTGCGCTTCCCCTGATTGCTAGCTGCTAGCTGGCCGGCTTGGCGGTGAATAGCTCAACCCAATTGACAAGTAGCTCTTGCCGCAGGGTGACTTCGGCGGCGCGCTCCTGTTTGGTCTTTGGGGTGTAGGAAAGTCCAGCCTTTTTATGGATGAGCTCGGCTATGTGGTCGAAGCTCTTCTTATCCTTAATCTGGCCAAAGGTAATTTGGATGACGTCGTAGCCCATGCTTGTGAGCGCGGTGGCGCGCTCGGCATCGGAGAGGCTCGCGGCTTCGCTGTCGTGGGCGGAGCGGCCTTGGCATTCAAGGATGACACCCATGCTGTCGGTGGCGCTTTCGATGAGGATATCGGCGTAGCAGCAGGTTTTGTCATACAGCGAGCGCGCGGCGTCGCTGAGTGGGATGCGCACGTTGTTTGCGATGTTGATGCCCATGCCGCCCTCGTCGCGGGGGAGCGAGATAAGCATGGAGGTCTGTACTTCGAAGGGCGAGGCGGTCTGTCCTGTCATGCGTTCGGCGGCCCAGCGGAGCTGCTTAACACCGCGCAGGCCTGCGGCCTGCTTGGCGAACGCGGCGATATCCGCTGCGGAAAGAAGCGGCGTGCGCTTCCACAGGTTGGTATCCTTGCCGTTGACGTCGATAACCCGCTCCCAGCCGCAGTTGGGTGGAATGAGCTTAAGCGAAATAGCTTCATCAAGTTGCCGTTGCGCTCGTTTGCAGGGTGTATACACAGCAAACGAGCTGCACATCTCATAACACGCCATAAGCAGCTGGTTGCGTGAGACCTGCGTAGCAAGGTTGAGCAGTGTGAACTCGGGCGATGTGACATCAAACCCATGCTCGGTTTGCCTAAACGACCCGGGAGGCGGCTCTTGGGTCAGGAGGTGCGATTTAAACAGGCTTCGCGACCCGGATTGTGCCCGGGTGAATACAAGCCTGTGAAGCGGTGCGTGAAGCAGGTCTTTTACAACCGCATGACTTCTGAGGCCGCAACATCTGCGATCCATATTGCCAAGGCTAATGGCAGGGTAAAGACCCAGTATTTGCGGCGGGATGCGGTGATAGTTAAAAGCAGTTTGGCCGCATAGCGTCAGATCCACGATGCCCTCCTGGCTGAAAAGCGTGCCTATGGATTAAGGAGTGCCAGCGTCAATTCGGAAGTATGCGGCAAAATCTGAACCCTGTGAGCAGACCTGGCTTTTGAGGCTAGTTTATCAGGCATTTTGTTGCGAAAAAACGGGGTGTGCTCGGAGGTCTCAGAATTTGCCGCATACTTCCGAAAACGTGGCTGATCTTGACCTTGCTAAAACGATATAGCAGCTCTGCACGGGGTGTGGGTTTGCCGCCGGGCGAACACTTTTGGAGCCAGGAGTCCTAGTTCTGGGCCTTGAAGGGCGGATTTCGCGCTTTTGGTAAAGAAATGGGCGCGTGTTTTGCCGTGCCCCGGCTTTAGCGCACAGAAAAAGGGCCCGGAAGGCGAAGCCTTCCGGGCCCTTTGCAATGCAAGTCTGCTTGCAAGTGCGATTTAGCGCACCTGAGCGACGTAAGCGACGTTGGTCGAGG
>CAUAGV010000006.1 GCA_958428675.1 uncultured Collinsella sp. | reverse complement strand
AAGATAGCGCAGCAGCTCAACCGAACCGGGTGCCGGCTCGAGCTCGTCGATGTTGTGATAGAGATCAGGCAGCTGAGCTGCGGTAATAAGCTCAATGCGCTCACGGATCTCGGCCAGCAAGCCGTCCTCGATTTGATTGATGAAGTCGGGAATATCGCGGTAGTGCGAATAGAACGTGCGGCGCGTAAGGCCGGCACGCTCGGTGAGCGACGCAACATTAATGCGCGAAAGGTCGCCGCTTTCGGAAAGCTCGCTGGCAAGTGCCTGGCGAAGGGCACGCTGCGAGCGAAGGGATCGGCGGTCGCATTTCTCGAGCTGGGACAAGCGTCCTCCTTGTTACTCAGCCTGTGCGCTATTGCACAGTGCGAGTATTATTGCACACCGTGTGTATCAACACGTAAAGGCAATATTTGGGATGTGACGAAGGGGCAGTTCCCATGTCACATTCAGCGACCGCCTAGGTTGTGCCAGTTGTGCCTGGCTTTTGAAGCGGCAGTGCCGATTGTCCAAAAAGTCATTCGTGGGTAGAATAGTGTCGACGGCAGCCCAAGTTGTAGCTAGCTGGGCAGCGCCGTTGTTTGCATTAGGGGGTCAACGCCTTAGCGGCGGCGACCCCTTCTGTTGCGCTTCGAACGCTGCTTGAGTGCCTCGGAAAGGCCGACAAGCGCCGTGAAGAACGAGACCAAAGCGGTCAGAAGTCTCACGAAATCAATCAAATCGGTCATGGGCATCACCTCCCATCAGATGGAGGGCGCTGCCCGGCACATGGAACTGCCGTCAACGATACCGATTCTACCAGAGCCTAGTTATATATACGAATATATGTTCGCATTCCAAGCACACAGGCCCCTGTGGCAAAGGGACTGTCCCTTTGCCCCTTATTCGATGATGGTGCGGGAGTTTTGCTTGCGCATGGTGGCGAGCATGTGTTTGGGGACGGCATGGACCATGCAGCTGCCGATGGTCACGCTCGCGGCGGCCTTAGCTGCATCGCTAGCGTTTTTGGTCGCGTAGCTGTGGCGGAAGCGTTTGAGCATGGCGATATCGTTGCCGCCGTCGCCGTAGACCGCAACCTCGTCCTCGGCAATGCCGTAGTAGCCCGCCAGCCAGGCCACGCTCTCGCCCTTGTTGCATGCCACGTCCGTGATCTCGAACATCACCGGATCGAACGGCGCGTTGACCACACGGTCCGAGCGCTCGGCAAGATACGCCTTAAGGTCACGCTCCAGCTCGGGCGAGGTCACGCGACAATTGATCTTGCATACATCGTGACGCAAGATATCGCCGATCGACTGGTCGAAATACTGTTCCTCGTGATACCCGCCGCGCGCACGCATGCCGCGCATCACAATACGCTTGATGGGGCTGTCCTTTTTAAAGCCCGCCTGATGCATCTCGAACGATCCGCTCGAAAACATGCCGTCGGGCGTGGAGCAGTCAAAACAGATATCCGGAAACTCCTTGAGCAGCTCCTCGGTGATCTGCGGATCGATGGTCCAGGTCTTGAGCACCTCGCCATGACTGTCGCGCACGATGGAGCCGTTAGAGCAGCAGGCATCGAGCGCCAGCCCCGTAAAGCCATGCTCGCCGATCGGCAGCGTCGAGCGTCCGGTCGCGGGAACCACATGCAGGCCGGCCTCGGTCAGCTCGCGAATGGCACGGCGGATGGTCCCATCCGCCTCGTGCAGGGCGTTCAGCAGCGTTCCGTCTAAGTCACTCGCGAACATCTTGATCATGGGCGTGCCTCTCCTTCGTCTGCACGATATTGTAGACGAAGGAGAGGCACGCCCAAACAATGCCGTCCCGGCGCGGCGGGCCACTGCCTCCGCAAATTCACGGTGCCCCAGCGCGTCAAGACAATCGCCGCAAGCGATTTTTCAGACGATAAAACAGCGCCGTCGTCAATGTCAGCACCGCCAACATGGCTGCGAATACAATCGCCGGTGTCCATCGATCATATGCAACCCCGTACACCAATTGCCCGATCGGCGTTGCGCAGGAAAGGACCATGTAAACGACCGAAAGCACTTTTCCGCAGAGTTCAGTCGGCGCTGCCCGCTGGACAAACGCGATGATTTCAACCGACGCGATGCTTGCCCACACCATGACCCATGCCGAAGCGACCGCAAACACGGTGAACACGCATACATCTGCGCCGAACAGCAGCGTAACAATAATCGGTGCGACTCCAAAACAGATCATCGCAACATATCGACATATGCCATTGAAAGAAAAGCGATGCGGCCAAATGCCGACCAAGCCACTGCCGGCAAGACCACCCAAGCCCATAGCCACCTCAACTATCCCAACGCAGGACGATTGCATGCCGAGATGCTTTGTAACAATAATGGGAGCGCCAATCGTTAGCCCAACCAACGCAAGGTTCAAAACTGCCGCAAGCAAAATCACAGCGACCAATGATGCATTTTGCAACAGATACCGAATCGACTCCCGAAAATCGTTTCGGCATGTCGTACGAGTCGCGCCGTCTCCCATCGTTTCAGATGAGGCATTTTGCTTGAGTACGCCACCAAACAACAGAGCTGAAATCGCAAACGTTACCGACGCGATTGTGCAAAGAGCATCGATGCCAAAGCACCCATAGACTGCCGTCCCGACCACAGGGCCCAAGATATTGCTCACCATGGTCATCTGCGAAACCAATGCAGTGGCCCGCTCAACCTTCTCTTCACCCGCCATGCGCACCGTCTCAATTTGGAGCATTGGCTTCAGCAGCGATTGAACACCATATTGAACACAAAGTATCGCTACTACGACGACCGCAAGAGGCAATGAGTGCTTCATGGGGATAGACAGCAGTGATGCAGTCATCAGAGCAATGCCGAGGGCCACGAGGGCCTCGCGATGTCTTCCCCTATCCGCCAAGATTCCGCCAATCGGAGTTGCGAGTACGCCGGGTATGAACGCTATCGCCACGGCGGCGCCATATAACGTTGACGATCCGCTGCAATCGAACAAGTAAAGCGGATACGCAAAGCACAGCGCCGACAGCATCGAATACGTGCACAGCTGCGCAACCAGAAGTTCCGCGAGCCTGATTGACCGCACTGTTTTTGATTTCAACGAGACGCCGACGTCTCTCAGCCCAGCCATAAGCCCACCCCCTATACATACCACTAGTATGTATTTAATGACTTGAAAAGGGCAGCCGTGGCTACCCTCACAAATCAATTACATACCGTTGGTATCTATATTACCACCCAGCGCGGTCCCATACGTCCCAAATCCGTGCCGTTGTCTGGAGCACTTCCTCGCCCAAATCGAGTCCCACCGCAGCGGCCATCTGCGCCAAACATTGAGCGCGAGCGAGCATTCGCTCCTTGGGCTCGAGCGGACGGAACAGCGGCAGCAGCCAGAGATTCGCTAGCAACGATACGGCCTCCGCCGCTTCGCGCGGGCATTCGCACGCAATGGAGCCGTCGGCGATGCCCTCCTCGATCACTGGCAAGAGACAGCCATCGGCTGACTCGTCAAACGAGCCCTGGTACTGCATCGCCAGTAGACGCGAGCTTTTTACCGGATCCGCCGCAGGATGCATGCGTGCCCATAGCTCAATTTGCGGAACAACGGACTCGGGAGCGTAAAGCCTTTTTAGCTTTTGGGCGCCGGTCATATTACCGACGCCAAGCATCGAGCGGCGGTGCTCAACAATCGGAGTCATCGCCCGATCAAATGCGGCGTTGAAAATCTCTTCTTTGCTCTTGAAGTGATGATAGACAGCGCCCTTGGTCATGCCATCGAGACGGTCAACGATATCTTGAATGCTCGTCCCCTCATAACCCTGTGCACAGAATAGCTCCAGTGCCGCGTCGAGAATCTTCGCGACCGTCTCCTCGGGATATTTATTGCGACCCATAATCCGTCCATCCGCAACACAAGCCTTATGCCTCACTGCAGTATTTTAACGTTGCAGATGACAGGCGGTCGGCCCTACACCGCGGCCGGGCCGTGTTCGCCGGTACGGATGCGGATAACATCCTCGACCGGCTCGACCCAAATCTTGCCGTCTCCGACGGCACCGGTGCGGGCGGCGCTGCAGATAATGTCAACGATGCCGTCGACATGCTCGTCGGCGCAGATGAGGGTGAACTGCACCTTGGGGATCGTGTTGACGAGCAGCTCGTTGCCGCGCACGTATTCCTTCCAGCCATGCTGCGCGCCGCAGCCCTGCACCTGGTTGATAGTCATGCCGCGAACATCAGCAGCAAACAGCGCGTCTTTAAGAACCTCGAGCTTCTCAGCACGAACGATCGCCGTAATCTTCTTCATAGTGAATTCCTCTCTTCAATAAAAGAAATGAATTGTCCTTCACATGGCACGGGTTTTCCAGGTGCCGCAAACCAACCTCAGAGATCAATTAGTTCAACTGACTGGTCTTAGCAGGTTTCCCAAGTGCCGCAGATTGCCGTGAAAGAGGAGCGAAGCGTACTTAAGTACGTGAGCGACGATTGAACGGCAAGGTGCGGTGCTTGGGGAAGCTGCTAATCGAGTCCGGAGAAAGAAGGATAGGCGCTCTCGCCGTGCTGACTGGCATCCAAGCCCAGCGCCTCGTCGGCCTCGTCCACGCGCAGGCTACCGTGGAACAGCGCCTTGACCACCGCGGCGATCACCAAGTCGAGCACCAGCACAATAACGACCGTCACCACAATGCCCAGAACCTGCGAGACAAGCAGCGACACGTCGCCCGTGTAGAACAGGCCGACCTTACCGGTCCACGAGAGCTCCGGCACGCAGAACAGGCCCGTGAGCACACCGCCCAAGATGCCGCCGATACCGTGGCAACCGAACGCGTCGAGCGCATCGTCGTAGCCGAACTTGGTCTTAAGATGGCTGATGGCCAGATAGCAGACGGGCGATACGATCAGGCCCATGACCAGCGCCGCCCACGGCTCGACAAAGCCCGCACCCGGCGTAACCACCACAAGGCCCGCAACCAAACCGGTGCTAGCACCCACCAGCGTGGGGCGACCGGTATGCACGCGCTCGACGGCAAGCCACGAGACCATGCCCGCCGCGCTGGCCGTCACGGTATTGAGGATGGCGAGCGCCGCCACGGCGTCGGCCTTAAACTCGCTGCCGCCGTTGAAGCCAAACCAGCCAAACCAAAGCAGGCCGGCGCCCAGAGCCACAAACGGCACGTTATGCGGACGGTAGCTCACCATGCCAAAACCGCGACGACGACCGAGCATTAAGCAAAGGATCAGGCCCGTCAGACCGGACGAAATGTGCACCACGTCGCCGCCGGCAAAGTCGAGCGCGCCGATGATGTCGCCGATAAAGGAGCCCTCGCCGCCCCAAACCATGTGGGCGAGCGGCGCATAGACCACAAGCAGCCAAATGCCCAGGAAGGCCGTCATAGCACCAAACTTAACACGTCCGGCCAGGCTGCCCGTAACGATAGCGGCCGTGATCATGGCAAACGCCATCTGGAAGGCAATGTTGATGATCTGAGGGTAGACGGCACCGTCCGCAGCATTGCCCTCGGCAGCCTGCAGCACCTGGTTGAGCACCGGCAAGCACAGCAGCTGGTCAAGGCCTCCAATAAACGGACTCGAGCCGTCGCCGCCGTAGGCCAGCGACCAGCCGGCAACAATCCACAGCACGCCCACCAAGCCAATGACTCCAAAGCACATAAGCATGGTGTTGATGACATTTTTGCGTCTAGACAGACCGCCATAGAAAAACGCCAGGCCCGGTGTCATTAAAAACACGAGCATGGTGCAGATGAGCATAAACGTTGTCGATCCCGTATCGTACATTCGCTCCCCCTTGGTCGCATGAACGTTGTCGGCGCCCATAATGCGGCCGAGGGGCAACTGGTGTAGACCAGATACGGCGTTGTTAAACGCTGCGTTGTCGAATGGAAACGGTGCCGCAATCTTGGAAACGGCGCGGCAACGGGCGCGAAACGAACGGGAAATACGCGAGCAAGGAAGCCGCAAACACGCCCGTCCCGGCTAGCGGCGGAACAGCTCGTGGGCGCGGTCGCGGAGATTAGTTGCTCGGATGACACCTTCGTAGCGATTGATGCGCAGACGCGGGAAGGCGTTAAAGAAGCGTAGGTCGCGGCGGCTGAGTGACACGCTCGGCACCGGACGGCTTATGCGCTTGCCGGTACGGAGACGGGTGAGCGACGGACGGGGCACGCTCGGCGCGGCATCGGCCACGCGGCGGGCAGCGAGCGCCAGGCCGCGAGCACCATCCGAGATAAACGTCGGCATCGAAGCCTTCTCGCGCAGGGCATCGAGCGCCGCGTCGCCCAGCTCGGCCAGCCAAGCGTTAACGGCGCGACCGCGGATATGCGTCTGCGCCACCGAGTCGATCGCCGAATCGGGAATACGTTCGAGCATAGAGTCGGAGGCGTCGGCAAGCGACTCATTGATGCGGTCGGCAAGGTCGGCACGCACACGCTCAAGCTGATCGGACAGGCGGCGCCAGCTGGCCAACGAGCACACCGCATCGACCATCATCGCGACCGCGACGATAAAGGCGGACAGCCGCACAATCAGCACCGGCAGATGGCCAAGCAGCCCCAGCAATGCCGGCTCCACTAAACGGCAAATACACAACGCACCCAAGCCAAACGCGCAGGCCCAGTACAGGCAGATGCGTCCGTGCAGGTTAAACGGCAGATGCGAGTAATCCCAAAACCGGGCACCCGTCGTTTTTTCCAACAGCACGCCCACGCTATATTCGATCACGCTGCATACGAGCGCGGCAGCGACAAACTGGCTCGAGGCGTCTGGGATTCCACGCAGCAGCAACCAGCACGCGATGCCGCCCGCACCGTAGATGGGACAACACGGCCCTAGCAAAAAGCCGCTGTTGGCAAAGCGTCCGTGGTTGAGCATGGCGCAGACTGTCGACTCCCATACCCAGCCGCAAAAACCGTAGAAGGCAAACGAGAGTACCAGCGCCGAGAGCGGACAGGCGGCAAGCGTCGCGCCGTCAAATGCAATGTCGATCGCGGTTCCCACCGTCTACCCACTCCTCTTTTCGCTCGATGCTTTACTCACGCCATCGTCCGCCTCGTCTTTGCGCGGCAGACGGCCGGCAATCGTCTCGCGCAGCGCGCACCATTTATCCGCCAGGCACACAATCCATGCCTCACGACACGTCGGCGGCACCGGTACCAGCGGAAACATATGACGTACGATAATATTCCGCTCGCGCGGCGTCAGCTCAAAATCTTCCTCCGCACGCGCCAAGGCAAAAAACGGGTGGCGAAAGCCATGCAGCCGATGGCTTGGGTCGGGATCGTGCCAGTCATAGAGAAAGTAATCGTGCAGCAGGGCCCCGCGCAGCAGCGAGGCGCGGTCAATCGAAATGCCAGCACGGCCCAAGCGCTCGGCAAAGGACAGACTTGCCCGCGCTACCGAGGTCACATGCGTATAGACCGTCACATCGCCATGTTGGATAAACTCATGCGTCAGGCCCAAGCGGCCCGTCTGGGCAAGCTGACGGGCGGCATCGTCGACCTCGCGCGCGATTTTCTCGGCACGAACGGTATCGGACACGCTGCCTCCTTCCAGCGGCTCACGGCGGCAAGCCACGGCCTGCACACATTGAATAAAATCATCATCGAATTTACCAGTATGGCATCGGACAAAACGTTTTGCCCCACCAGTTGGCGAATTACCGCGCCGCCGTCACATATCAAACGCCAAAATGTGCGAGACTGTCTTGTGCAATTGTGCCGGCCGAGGGAGCGCCGGCGCTCGATTCGCATGGAGTAACCCACAACGATGCTGCTTACGCAAACGACAACGCCCGAGGACGTCAAGGCTCTCGATCGCGCCGAGCTTCCGCTGCTCTGCGGCGAGATCCGCCACGCCATCCTCGAAAGCTCCGCCGCCGTCGGCGGGCACGTTGCCCCCAACCTGGGCGTCGTTGAGCTTACGGTCGCGCTCCATCGCGTGTTTAACTCCCCCACCGACAAAATTGTCTTTGACGTGTCACACCAGACCTATGCCCACAAGGCGCTGACTGGGCGCGCGTACACTTATATCGACCCGGCACGCTACGGCGAGGCCTCTGGCTTTGCCAATCCCGACGAGTCCGAACACGACCTGTTCGCCATGGGCCACACCTCCACATCGGTGAGCCTGGGCTGCGGCTTGGCACACGCCCGCGATCTGGCGGGCGACAGCTACAACGTCATCACCATCATTGGCGACGGCTCGCTTTCGGGCGGTCTGGCGTTTGAGGGCTTTAACAATGCCGCCGAGCTCGACAGCAACTTGATCATTATCGTCAACGATAACGACCAGTCCATCGCCGAAAACCACGGTGGCCTCTATCGCAATCTGGCCGAGTTGCGCGCCAGCAACGGTACCTGTGAGCGCAACGTTTTCCGCGCGATGGGGCTCGACTACCGCTATCTGGACGCCGGTAACGATGTGTTGGCCCTGGTCGACGCATTGCAGGAGCTGCGCGATATCGATCATCCCATCGTGCTGCACGTCTCCACCGCCAAGGGCAAGGGCTTTGAGCCGGCCCAGAGCGACCCCGAGCGCTGGCACCACGTGGGTCCGTTTGACATGGCGACTGGGCGCAAGCTCTGCCCGGGCCATCCGAGCGAGCCTGCGCCGCGCACCTATGCCGACATTACGGGCGAGGCGCTCAGCGCCGCCATCGAGCACGATCCGCAGGTCGTGGGCATCACGGCCGCCACGCCCTACATCATGGGCTTTACACCCGAGCTTCGCGCCGCGGCAGGCAAGCAGTTTGTTGACGTGGGCATTGCCGAGGAGCACGCCGTGACCTTTGCCACCGCGCTTGCGCGCTCGGGCGCCAAGCCAGTCTTTGGTGTGTACGGCACGTTTTTGCAGCGCGCCTACGACGAACTGTGGCACGACCTGTGCCTCAACGACGCCCCCGCAACCATCCTGGTATTTGGCGCGTCGATCTTTGGCACCACATCCGAGACGCACCTCTCGTTCTTTGATATTTCCATGCTGGGCGGTCTTCCCAACATGCACTACTTGGCGCCGGCCTGCATGGAGGAATATCTGTCCATGCTGAGCTGGTCGCTCGATCACCGCGAGCATCCCGTGGCGATTCGCGTGCCGGGCATTGGCTTGGTAAGCCGCCCCGACTTGGCGCCTGCCGAGGACGCCGATTACGGCGCCGTTCGTTACAACGTGGTGCGTCAGGGTCGCGACGTGGCCGTGCTCGCGCTTGGCGATTTCTTTGAGCTGGGCGAGCGCGTGGCAAACCGCTTGGCTGCCGAGTACGGCATCGAGGCCACGCTCGTCAACCCGCGCTATGCAACTGAGCTCGACCGTGAGTTCCTCGACAGCCTTGCCGCCGAGCATCGCGTTGTCGTCACTCTCGAGGACGGCATCTTGGACGGTGGCTGGGGCGAGCGTGTCGCGTGCTACTTGGCCTGCACGCCCGTGCGCACGCGCACCTTCGGCATCGCCAAGGGCTTCCCCGACCGCTACGACCCCAACGAGTTGCTCGCTCAGAACGGCATGACGGTCGAGAACATGGCCGCCGAAGCCGTAAGGCTACTGAACGAGTAAAAAACCTCCGCAAGGGAAGCACCCCTGCGGAGGTTTTTATTATTGAGCTCAACTATCTCGATCTGTAACATCTAGGGCCCGAATTCCCGTCTAACTGTTACAGATCTAGACAAGACGTCTTAGTCCCTGGCCTTTGTCTCAATCTGTAACAGATAGAGACCTTTTGCCCGTCCAGATGTTACAGATTGAGACAAAACAACGAGACCGGCCGCCGTACCAGCCCAAACCACCACAAAGGTGCCTGTCCCTTTTTGGTAGGTAGAATAACCCATAAGGTAAGTATGTTTCTGAGTTATTTCGTGTTGACCCACTTGAGCGCGATAGGGTATAACTCTACTCAACCGCTAGGGATTTTATTGAGAAAGGTGTTCTACCATGAGCAAGAACCTCTCCCAGCAGGTCGTTCTCGACCGCCGCGGCTTTGTCGCCGCCACCTTCGCAACCGTTGCCGGCCTTGGTCTTGCCGGCTGCTCCGACACCAGCGCCGAGGCCGACAAGGGTTCCGCCGCCGGCTCCTCCAAGAGCTCCGAGGATACCGAGGCTTCCACCACGCTCGACGCCAAGGCATTCGACAAGCTCGTCGACAACGGCCCCAAGGCCGATGACGACGCCATCGCCGCCAGCACCTGGGCGACGGCCGTCAAGGACGCCGGCGTCTTTAAGATCGGTGGCGTTCAGACCTCCACGCTCTTCTCCCTCCTCAACGAGAAAGACGGTCAGACCCGCGGCTTCGACGCCGGCATCGCACAGCTCCTGTCCAACTACATTCTGGGCGAGAACAAGGTCGAGATCACCCAGGTGACCTCGGACACGCGCGAGTCCGTCCTGCAGAACGGCCAGGTCGACGCCGTCTTTGCCACCTACACCATCACTGACGAGCGCAAGAAGCTCGTCTCCTTCGCCGGCCCCTACTACTACACCCAGCAGGCTATCCTGGTGCTCACCGATAACGACGACATCAAGGGCGTCGACGACCTGGCCGATAAGAACGTCGCCGTCCAGTCCGGCTCCAACGGCCCCGCCATCCTGGAGGAGTTTGCCCCCAAGGCCAGCCAGCAGGAGTTCAAGACCGACGAGGAGGCCCGCCAGGCACTCCAGCAGGGCCGCGTTGACGCCTACGTCATCGACAACAACATGCAGCAGAGCGCCCTGGTCCGCGAGCCCGGCAAGTACAAGATTGCCGGCAAGCCCTTCGGCAGCAAGGAGCCCTACGGCATCGGCCTGCCGCTCGATTCCGACGGTGTCGCCTTTGTCAACGACTTCCTTAAGAAGATCGAGGATGACGGCACCTGGACCGAGCTGTGGCAGATCTGCATTGGTGACCGTACGGGCGACACCAATGTTCCCGAGCTGCCCGAGATCGGCGCCTAGGCAGCGAGCCTAGTAACGGCCGCTACGAAACCATACGGAAACGCACGATGCGCTTTATTGCGCTAAACTGTTTCCTCACTGAGTTGTCGGGGCTTCCGTACACACGGGAGCCCCTTTCCTTACCGGCGGGAGGTCCGCATGAGTCTCTCCGAGCTCTGGTCGCTCTATGGCCAGAACTATATCGACGCGCTGCTAGCAACCTGGGGTATGACGCTTGAGTCGTTTGTCATCGCCATGGTGCTGGCCGTCGCCGTCACTGTGATGCGCGTGTCGCCGCTCAAGCCGCTGCGCGTCTTTGGCGACCTGTATGTCCAGGTCTTCCGTAACATCCCCGGCATCGCGCTGCTCATTATCGTCGTCTACGCGCTGCCGCCGCTCAAGGTCGTCCTGCCCTACCGCACCTGCGTTATCGTCGCCACAGTGCTCTTGGGTTCTGCCTTTGGCTCCGAGAACTTTATGAGCGGCATCAACACCGTCGGTGTCGGCCAGGTGGAAGCCGCCCGCTCGCTGGGCATGAGCTTTAGCCGTATCCTCGCCAAAATCGTGATTCCGCAGGCGCTGCGCTCGAGCGTACTGCCCATGACCAACCTCTTTATCGCCGTCATGCTCACCACCGCGCTCGGCAGTCAGGTGCCGCTTAAACCGCAGGAGCTCACCGGCGTGGTGAGCTACATCAACACGCGCTCGCTCGGCGGCGTCGCCGCGTTCTTTATCTCGGCGCTCGGCTACCTGGGCACGGCCTTTGTGGTGAGCCACATTGGCAACTATATCGATAAGAAGGTGAGGATCCTCCGATGAGCAAGCACTCCACCTCCGCGCTCACCATGCGCGATGCGCTCTACGAGGCTCCCGGCCCCAAGATGCGCGCCAAGATTCGCGTCGGCACCGCCATCTCACTTGTTGCCGTGGCCGCGCTCATCGCTCTGGTACTGCAGCGCTTTTATGTGACCGGCCAGCTTTCGGTCCATTACTGGTACTTCTTTACGCACCTCACCACCTGGAAGTTCCTGCTTGCCGGTTTTGAGGGCACGGTAAAGGTCGCGCTCACCGCCGGCGCCATCGCGCTGGTACTGGGCTTAGCCCTCATGCTCGGCCGTACCAGCGACATCAAGCCGCTGCAGCTGGTCTGCCGCGTGCTCACCGATTTCTTCCGTGGCGTGCCGAGCCTGCTGTTCATCTACTTCTTCTTTTTGGTGCGGCCTCAGTACAAGATTTCACTGCCGTCGTTTTGGATGCTCACGCTTCCCGTCGCGCTCGCTGCAGCCGGCGTACTTGCCGAGATCTTCCGCGCCGGCGTCAACGCCGTGCCGCGCGGTCAGGTCGAGGCAGCCCAGGCGCTCGGTCTCTCCAAGGCCAAAATCACCTTTAAAATCGTATTGCCCCAGGCGATTCGGTTTATCATTCCGTCGTTGATTTCGCAGCTTGTGGTCGTAGTCAAGGACACCACCGTCGCCTATGTCGTGAGCTACCCCGACCTCATGCAAAATGCCCGCGTGCTCATTACCAACTACGACGCCCTCGTGTCGGTCTACCTGGTGATCGCGGTCATCTACATCCTCATCAACGTCGCGATCAACAAGGCCGCTGTCTACGTTTCGCACAAGACCGGCGCGACCATCATCCGCTAACGCTTTACCATTTCGCGTCATAAGGAGCCGAGCACCATGGCACAGAGCACCTCTTCCACCGGCAATCAGCCGCTGATCGAGCTCAGACACGTCGATAAGCACTACGGCGATCTGCACGTCCTCAACGACATCAATCTCTCGGTCGACCGTGGCGAGGTCGTCGTGGTGATCGGCCCCTCGGGCTCGGGCAAGTCGACCATGTGTCGCACCATCAACCGTCTGGAAACCATCGACTCGGGTGAGATCCTCATCGAGGGCGAGCCCCTGCCGCAGGAAGGCAAGGATCTTGCCCGCATGCGTGCCGAGCTGGGCATGGTGTTTCAGCAGTTCAACCTGTTCGCGCATATGACCGTGTTGCAGAACGTTATGCTGGGACCGGTCGATGTGCTGGGCGTCTCCAAGGAGGAGGCTCGTGAGCGCGCCATGGACCTGCTGAGCCGCGTGGGCGTGGCCGAGCAGGCCAACAAGGTACCCGCACAGCTTTCGGGCGGTCAGCAGCAGCGCGTGGCCATCGCCCGTTCACTCGCCATGCAGCCCAAGGCCATGCTCTTTGACGAGCCCACGAGCGCCCTCGACCCCGAGATGATCAACGAGGTGCTCGAAGTCATGGTCCGTCTGGCCCAGCAGGGCATGACGATGATCGTCATCACGCACGAGATGAACTTCGCCCGCCGCGTAGCCGACCGCGTCGTGTTTATGGCCGATGGCCAGATCGTGGAAACCGGCACGCCCGACGGGTTCTTCGACCACCCCCAGACCAAGCGCGCCCAAGACTTCCTCAACTCCATCAAGGGCCACTAGCCCAATTGCCATATCTGCTCGCCATGACCATCCAAACTCGAAAGCAACACCTATGATCGGAACTCGCACTTCATCGTCATACACCCCGCACGTCGACGTCGATCCCGCCGACCGCCCGCTCATCCTCGTCGCGCCGCGCTGGGAAGAGGCGAAGCCGTTTTTAAGCGAGACGCTCTCCCCCAACGAGGAAATCGCAAGTGTCTTTGTCGATGCCATCCTTGCCGCCGGCGGCCTGCCGCTACAGATGTCCATCACCGAGGACATTGAGGTCATCCGCCATTACGTCGATATCGCCGACGGTATCGCTATTCCCGGCGGCCCGGATGTCAACCCCAAACGCTGGGGCGATGATCGACCCTACGACCCCACCCTCTGCTGCGAGATCCGCGATAGCTTTGAGTTTAAGCTGGTCGGCGAGGTGCTCCGCGCCAAAAAGCCGCTCTTTACCACCTGCCGTGGCACGCAGTTGCTCAACGTCGCCACTGGCGGCACCCTGTGCATGGACGTGCCGAGCCTGGGCGCTCGCGAGGGCCGCACGCAGTGGCGCCATACCCACGTGCTCAACGACCCCGTGCATCCCGTCGAGGTCGTGCCGGGCTCGCTGCTCGACCGCGCGGTTGGCGGACACAGGCTGATCCAAACCAACTCCGCACACCACTGCTGCGTCGATCGCCTGGGTAAGAGCACGCGTTTGGTCGCCAAGGCAACCGACGGCGTTCCCGAGTGCATCGAGGTCGAAGGCCAGCCATTCTGCTTGGGCGTGCAATGGCATCCCGAGTACACGTGGAAGACGCTCGAGACCGACTTTAACCTGTGGAAGTCGTTTGTCGAGGCAGCGGCAAAGGTCAAGCAGGCCCGTTAGCTCGCAAGCCACACAAGTTAAAGCCTCCTAAGCCAGGGGGGGGGCGTACACCAGCCACGGTGCCCGCCCCCCTGTATTCGGTGTGCTCGGTATGGTCATCCCTCACAAACAATCAAAGAAATCTCGACCGCAATCGGTCGACGGTAAAGCAGATGGTAAAAATGCTTGCTACGTTTATTAGGCAGTCAATTAAAATCGAGATGCATTGACCATTCCCCAACGGGGTCACGCCGCAAATCCACATGAGCATCGAGGCTGGAAGCGGAAGCATGGAATTGGCCCCGAGCTGTATGTAGATCGCTACGACGTTGACAAGCAGCAGCATGCCAATCGGACCGAAGCCGGACCCAAAATAGGAAACAACGATTACGCAAGAGACCACGTATGCAAGGCAGGCAGCGGCAGCAAGAACAAGTCGATAGCAAAATACATGCAAGTTGAAATACTGCTGAGCATCCAAAACGATCGCGCAGTTAAGACAGTACAAAACGACACTCGACAGGATAAACGCGCCCAAAAGGGCAAAAGAAGACAGCACCACTCGAGCAACGATAGCGCACGCCCGCTTCCCTCCCCGAGCCTCCGACAGTCCCCACGGTTCCTCAATAAAGTCCGAACTGACAAAGCGCGGCACGATACAAGCCGCGATAAACGGAAAGAACAATGCATGAGCCAACGGGGCTACGTTGAACAGCAGACCGCGAAAAGCCTCTGCATTACCAAATAGAAGGACGTCCTCTGCCGATAGCCGAAGCGTCGGGTCTGGGAAAAAGCCCAAGAAACTGTTCTCACGGAGGCTACAGAACCACATCGGGAAAGAATTAAGCTGCAATACCACCATACACGCATAAATTACCAGGATTAAGGCGTACGCCCATTTGCTCACATGCTTCAATTCTGACTGGAAAAGTCTTTTAATCTGACGAGCCATTGAGCACACCCCCAGCGCGAAAGCTCACGAGAGCGTAAATCAATACCGATAGACAGCTCGCTGCCACGCCATATCCCAGAAGCGTCAGCTGCCCCATATCGCTATACCCAAGGGCACATCCGACTCCAAGGTACGGCCCCGGAAGAAGGAAAATCCATCGCAAGGACGATATGGGCGTCTGAAGGTAAGTTCCGTAGAGCGTCAAGCTCATGACAAATCCGATGATTATCGCAGCCCCGCTCAATACAGCGCTGCCTGTAATCCGATAGATGGTCACCGTCTCCAGCGCAATCGATATCACCAATACGGCGTTGACTATCATTGCAGGCAAAAATACAGTTAGTATGTTGTGCGAGTAGTTATGCCCTCCACGTATTATGGCTATTGCAAAAAGAAGAAGGCAAAGCGCGCTATACGCTGCGCCAATTATTAAAGCAGACGAAAATGCATGGGCTAGAGCCCCATAAAAGCGGTTGAGACCTCTTGCCGAAGAAATTCGGTGCCCCTCTTTATAGCCATGCTCCTGTAAAAGCACCAAACAAACGATGAGTGGAACGAACAGGGATGTACCGGCAAAAGCGCTGCGCGCAAGGGACTCATCAGGCGCAGAAGGATCGATTGCATTCCAGAGGAAACCAATATCCTCCCCACAAACGCCATAGCCAAAGGCGAGCAACGTTGTTCCGTTTTTTAGAAAGATGCCGAAGAGAAGGCCGAACGCCAGCATAAGCGCAAGACCAAACTTCGCCGGAAATATCCTGTGCAAACGCATCATATCTGCCTTTATGGGATGGATCGCCCGCTTCATAGCGAGACCGCCTTCATCAAGCGCCTGTAATACTCTTTTAGGGACGACGCCTCATCCCTTATGACATCCATCGATTCCTTTTTCAGCAGTTCACCGTCATGAAGAAACAGGCAGCTTGTTGCAACCGATGCCAGCTCATCCAAGTCGTGGCTAGAGATAAGCATGGTTTTGCCCTGCTCCCGATTCAATCGGCCGATAAGGGTCCATATGCTCTCAATGCCCAGCGGGTCCAACCCGTTTGCTGGCTCATCAAAAATAAGCAGATCAGTGTCACCCAACAAAGCTGTAGCTATATCCAGCCGCCGTTTCATTCCCAGAGAAAAACTGCCTACGCTCTTTTTCTCATCGATGTCCAGCCCGACTAGGCCCAAGACGCGAGGAACCTCACGTTTCTCATCGAGCCCCCATTCCGCACATCGGATCCGAAGATTCTCAGCCGCACTGAGGGATTGGTATGCTCCGCAGGAATCTGGCACATAGCCGACACGCGTCCGCATCAGGCTCAGCTCTTTTTTCGACTTGCCTCCAAAGAGCCCCACGCTCCCCGACGATGGCTCACAGAGGCCCAATACGATTTTAATAAGCGTGCTTTTGCCCGCCCCGTTTGCACCAACAAGGGCGCAGAGCTCAGACTGATGTACCTCGAAGGAAACGTCATGCAAAACGCGGCGCCTCCCATAGCGCTTTGACACCCTTGATAGCCTTATCGTTGATACGTTCATTGGCCTCCCGTTCCGCTTGATAGCAAAACCGCTCATATCGTTCCTTCTTTACTTTATCGTTTTCCATAGTTGTTATTGTTTTTCGATAACTCATATTTGTCAAGATAATCTAAAAGAAAGAACCCGTGTTAGACACGGGTCCCTTCACGCTGATATTTCGTTTTAGTTGTTCGTCTTAAGCTACTCGTCGCTCAAATCGACAGCAAAGACTGATGTCGGAAGCGACGCCTCATTGCCTCCGCCGTCCCGCATCTGCCTCACAACGTTTTTTGCACGCTCAACAATAAGCTCCTCAAGCTCTTTCTCACTCACGCGCTGAATAATATCTCCCGGTTGACAATCAAGCTCATCACAGATATCGAGAAGCGTCTTTAGGCGAATAGCTTTTATCTTTCCGTTTCTAAGCTTTGAAATATTAGCCGGAGTATGCCCCGTGGCCCGAATCAGATCAGCGCTGGTCTTTCCGGTCTTAAGCAGCTGCGTCTCAAGCTCGATGATGAGATAGCTCATGTTCCCTCCTACACAAGCTCGTCAGACTGCTCTTGGAGCAGCGAGGCATAACTCCAGATCGCCGAGATAAACAAACAGACAACTGCGCCGATAAACGACCCCGCATCAAAGGTAGCGCCTTGGCAAATCTCAATAACGAAGGAATGAGGCACGATGTAAAGCTCCAGTCCGCCAATGGTGAGATTGACCGATCCATAGGCACCAACAAGCGAAACCGCGGCGTTAACAGCAAAGGCAAGCGCGAGAACACGGATAAGCCGCACATGCGTCTTGGTAAAGGGCGAGACGCCCCGAGAGATGTTACGGCTGATCCCGCACAAAACGACAAGCGAAATACCCACGACGAGCGCCAGGCACAGTCCGCTTGGGATAACGATGCACCCGCCATCGAGAAGCGTCACGACACCGAAAGAATCGACAGAAGCAACGTTTGTAACCGCATACCAGATCACGTAAACAACCAACGCGGCAAAAGCGACGAGCATCCCTGCAAAAACGGCTGCCATGCAAAAACCGAGGTTCCTGATATTTTCGCCCGCCTTGGCCATACGCTGAACGCTGTTGGACATACACTCACCCTCATCGACTCTATCGTTATTCGAACAGTTTATCGAACAACGATATGGATTGCATGCGGAAAGCCCCGACAGTGTGCATAGGCAATTCACCAATCAGAAGGGGTGAGCGTGGATTTTTGGACACGTATCGAACGAGAGTGGACAATCTCCCACTTTGAGGCCGCCACCGGGCCTAAAACGGGAGATTATCCACTCTCATAGTCATCAAAGCTCGCGAGCTCTTACTCGGCCGCCTCGCGCAAGGCCGACATCGTTGCCGCATATTGCTGCTGCAGCGCGTGCATTCCCTCGCGAGCGCCGTCAACGGCATCGGCGCCGCGCAGCGCTTCGGTTACCACGACCGCCGGCTCGTACAGATTATCGAATCCCAGGTTCTGGCTCACGCCCTTGAGCGTGTGCGCTGCCATAAACGCACCTTCGGCGTCTCCTGCCGCCATGGCGGCCTCCAGCTTGTCCATGCTCTCGTCATCCAAAAACTTGAGGGCAAAGCGGGCAAGCATTTCCTCGCCCATCAGCCGAGCGCACGCGTCATCATAATTAGAGCCGATCTTCTCATACGCCTCACGCATGGAAATCATGGGTTAAAAACTCCTTTGGTCAAACTAAATCGTGGGAAACGCGACAACGTCGGCGGGGCGTGCCAACGTCTCGGCAATACGGTCTTGCACCTCGAGCAGGCAGTCGAGCAACAGCGGGTTAAAGGTGCCGCACTTACCGTCCAGGATCATCTGGATTGCCTCCTTGTGCGGGATAGCGTCTTTGTATACGCGCACGCTCGTCAGCGCATCGTACACGTCAGCCACCGAAACCACCTGCGCGGCGATGGGGATATCGTCGCCCTTAAGGCCATCGGGATAACCCTTGCCGTCCCAGCGCTCGTGGTGCCAACGCGCAATCTGGTACGCATATTCCATAAGCGCATTGCCGGCGTGATGGCTACCCAGCTCAAGCAGCATGTCGGCGCCGATCGTGGTATGCGTCTTCATAATCTCGAACTCATCGGGCGTAAGGCGTCCGGGCTTGTTGAGAATCGCATCGTCAATCGACATCTTGCCGATATCGTGCAGCGCCGAAGCCAGGGCGATCGTAGAGCGTTCCTCATTGTCGAGGGAGACCGTGCCGCTACGCTGGACCAGACAGCCAAGCAGCAGCTCGGTCAGCTTCTCGATGTTCGTAACGTGCCTGCCGCTCTCGCCGTTGCGAAGCTCCATGACGCCGGCCATGATGTCGATGAGCATGCGACTGTTCTTGACGCGCTCGTTGTACTGCTGGGACAGCAGGCTCGTCAGGCGGCGCTGTTTGGCGTACAGGCGGATGGTGTTGCTTACGCGGCGGCGCACGATACGGGAGTCAAACGGGCGGTTGATATAGTCCGAGGCGCCCAGCTCGTACGCGCGCAGAACCATATCATCGGAATCTTCGCTCGAAATCATGATGACAGGCAGATTGTCGATACCCGTTCGGCGCGACAGATCGGCCAGCACCTCAAAGCCGCTTATGCCCGGCATGACAATGTCCAGCATCACGAGCGACAACTCATCGCCATAGCGGTCGACCATGTCGAGCGCTATACGACCGTTATCGGCCTCGAGGATGCAATACTCGTCCTTGAGCATCTCGCTGAGAATGGCTCGGTTCATCTCGGAGTCATCGATAATAAGCACCAAGGGCTTTTCGCTTTGGAAGGCCTCGATGGAATCGGCATCGGTCACGACCGTACCGGCTTTTGCCTTAGCGCGGCTCAATAACTGGGCAGCGCGGCCAACGCCCTCATCGACCGTCTCGCCATGAATGCGAACGCCACCAACACATGCCGTCAAGCTCACGTACTCATGGCCCGGAATAATCGTAGAACGAACGGCATCGGACACCTGATGCAGGCGACGGGTGAAGTCATCGGAGGGAATATTGGGCATGACAACCACAAACTTGTCGCAGCCATAGCGCACAAGCTCGTCAGTCGAACGGATTCCGCTGCGTATGGCTGTCGCCACAGCACCGAGCGCAAGGTCGCCGGCATGACGGCCACATGTATCGTTGAAGACCCTAAAATCATCAAGGTCGATCATCGCAACGCCGGCATTCATGCGGGCGCTTCGGAGCTTTTCCTCGTAATATCGGCGATTGCGCACATTCGTCAGCACGTCGGTGTAGACAAGGTCCTCTTCTGCAGCCTCTTGCTCATCAATCGGACGCACCATCAGCAGGACGTGAGGCTCGCCCTCGACCTTCAGAGGGCGCAGGCGAGCGCGGTACTCAGTGCCATCATTGAGCAGTTGCTCCGACACCTCATCGGAGTCTGCCAAAGCCTCAAGACTCGACTGGCGCAAACAAGGACACCGATCGCCGGCGAGCAGGCAGTTAGGCTCGCTCTTAATCTGATCGGCCGACAGCAAACGCACCACGGGGTAGGTCTTCGCGACGCGGGCGACCTCAGCGGCAGCCTCCTCGTCGGTTAGATTGACCTCGTGATTATTGAGCATATGGGGCCCTTTCGATAGTTTCGCATGGTAGCGGTGGGTTCCAAATGCTACAAGGGTAACACCTTGTCGATGCAGGTAAGTACGTGAATGCTGTTACATTTTTATGAGTTGGCAGGCGGCGCGATTGAAGTCGCAGACGTGAGGTTTTGAGCACATTTGTTAACGCGGCCGAAACGTTTGCGGGTGAAGGCTGCTTTAGCCATTGCGGGTGTTAGAGCCCCAGGATGCCACGGACAGCCCGGGCAGCCGCTGCCGGGCGATCGCGCAGACCGTTATGCGCGCCCGGGATCGTCACGAGAAGACAATCGAGATATTCGGCAGCCGCTCGCGTACCAGCCTCACGGGGCGTGCCAATCGAGAGCTCGCCCAGGAGCACGGCGGCCACCGTTTTTGACGCGCGAACGCTATCCCAATCGGGAACGCAGGTCATAGTAATCCCGTATTCGTTTGCCATGAAACTGCGGCCGTTGCGCAGGGCATGCTTGGCTTCTGCTTCGGTCGTTCCAGGAGCCTCGGGGTCCAAGTCGCCGAGGGCTCCCAAGAAAAGCCGGAGCGCCCTTGAAACCTTCCCAGCCGCAATCATATCGAGCAAAACCGGAGCTGCGCCCATGCCGACGCCTTCGGCCGACACAGCCGGCTCATGCAGAATCACACGGGCGACGAGGTGGGGTTCGGTACGAAGAAGCTCCAACGCCACCAACGTACCGGCGCTGTGCGCAAGCACATTTGTCGGAGCGCCAACGTGTTCGATCACGGCTTGCAGGTCGGCGGCCTGAGCGGCAAGATCATAGCTGCCGTCTGCCGCATCGCTGCTGCCACCACAGCCGCGGCGGTCGTAGGCAATTACGCGGTAGTTGCGACTGAGCTCACAAGCGATGCTGTCGAAAAATGTGCCGTCGACACAAGCGCCGTGCACGCACACCAAGGCAGGAGTATCAGGCGACACATCCGGGCCGGCATATTCGCGACAGGCAATCGTGGTGCCCGCATTCTCGACCGTAAAATCCATGTTGTACCCCCGTCATCAATGCTCATCCAGTTGCACGTCAGTGCGGTTGGATGGACCCGCATTGCCTTACGCCTTGTTAACAGATTAACTGTACCCGACCCGAGGCTTTTCATGGCACGGCATCATGGGCGACGTGAAAAAACGAAACTTGTAAAGCAAGAGCCCGCACCTTGCTTTGGAGCCGATGCTATGCTTAGGCACAATTGTCTTGAGGAGCATATGCCTATGTCTACGTTTTTGAATGCCAGCCCCATCTTTGGGCCCGTTCGCAGCCGTCGCCTTGGTCTCTCGCTCGGCGTCAACATGATGCCGGCCAGCGGCAAAATCTGCACGTTCGACTGCATCTACTGCGAGAACGGCCTCAACGCCGAGCGCCCCTGCCACGAGCCGTACAACACGGCTGCCGTGGTACTCGACGCGCTCGAGGCAAAGCTGCGCGAGATGGCAGCCGAAGGCGAGCTCCCCGATGTGATCACGTTTGCCGGCAACGGCGAGCCCACCGCCGCGCCGGAGTTTCCGCAGGCCATCGCCGGTGCCGTCGCGCTGCGCGACGAGCTTGCCCCAAACACCAAGATTGCCGTGCTCTCCAACGGCACGCGCGCCGACCGCCCCCAGGTACACGATGCGCTCACGATGGTCGACGACAACATCCTTAAGCTCGATACGGTCGACCCGGCGTTTATCCAGCTGCTCGACCAGCCTGTTGGCCCCTACGACGTCGAGCACCAGATCGAGACGTTCGCAAGCTTTGACGGTCACGTTATTATCCAGACGATCTTTTTGACCGGCGAGTATCAGGGCAAGCTCATCGACAATACCGGCGAGGAGTATGTTGCCCCCTGGCTCGCGGCGCTTGAGCGCATTCGTCCGCAGGAGGCGACCATCTATACGGTCGCGCGCGAGACACCAGTCGCCGGCCTTGCCAAAGCAGCGCCCGAGGTGCTCGACGCCATTGCCGCGCGCGTCCAAGCCCTCGGCATTCCCTGCCAGGTGAGTTACTAGCAAAACCACGCAGCAGCTAGTGTCAGCCATCCCGCCCCATCAGTTGCGGTGATATAGTTCCTATTTGTGCTGTTAAACCGCTTAAATCGGAACTATATCACCGCAACTTTTATGGACACGTGGGTGGGCTATACTAGCTGCGGATGAAAGGAAGTTAGCCATGTATGACAAAGGACCCGTGCCCGGCCGCAACGACGCTTGCTGGTGCGGCAGCGGCAAGAAATATAAGAAATGTCACAGCGCCTTCGACGAGCGCCTCGAGCGCCTGTGGGAGGAGGGCTGGGAGGTTCTGCCCCGTACGCTCTACAAGACGCCCGCCGACATCGAGGGCATCAAGCGCTCCGCCGCCATCAACGTGGGCGTGCTCGACTACGTAGGCGAGCACATCGCCGCGGGCATGACCACCAACCAGATCGACCAGATGATCTACGACTACACCGTCGAGCACGGTGGCACGCCGGCCGACCTCAACTACGAGGGCTACCCCAAGAGCGTGTGCACCTCGATCAATGATGTGGTCTGCCACGGCATTCCCTGCGATACGGACGTGCTGCACGAGGGCGACATCATCAACGTGGACTGTTCCACGATCCTAGACGGCTACTTTAGCGACTCGAGCCGCATGTTCTGCATCGGCGAAGTCTCGGCCGAGCGCCAGCGCCTGGTCGACGTCACCCGCGCCAGCGTGGAGGCGGGTCTGGCAGCCGTCAAGCCATGGCTGCCGCTGTCCGTGATGGCCGAGGCCGTGCAAAAGACGGTCGAGGACGCCGGTTTTAGCGTGGTGCGCGAGTACGGCGGACACGGCATCGGTAAGGAGTTCCACGAGGACCCGTTTGTGGGCTTTACCACCGAGGCGCCCGATGTGGACACCATCATGGCTCCGGGCATGGTCTTTACCATCGAGCCCATGGTCAATGCCGGAGCGCCCGACATCAAGATTAGCAAGGGCGACGGCTGGTGCGTGCGCACCAAGGACGGCAGCGATTCGGCCCAGTGCGAGGTACAGCTCGTGGTGACCGAGGACGGCTACGAACTGCTCAGCTGGTAGCTGTAGGTGCGCCGGATGCTGACGGGCACGCTCGTCTTGCATTCGGCGTTTTATTTGAACGTTTTGCCTGATAAAACCTGCCAAAATACACCTGTCCCTTTTTGGTGGCTCGAGCGGAGAGGACTGCTTGTGAACATCCTGGTTTTGTTGCCCGTCAACGACCGCCATCGCGCAATTCTTGAGTCGAGCGCTCCGGGCGAGGACTTTATCTACACGAGCCCCGACGCCGCCACGCGCAAGCAGGTCGCCGATGCGGACGTGATCTTGGGCAACATCGACCCTGGCATGCTCACGGCATGCGAGCATCTCCAGCTGTTGCAATTACAGACCGCCGGCTATGACGATTACTTGGC
>CAUAGV010000005.1 GCA_958428675.1 uncultured Collinsella sp. | reverse complement strand
CCTGCGCAAGACGAAGGCCACATTAAGTGGCCTTCTTTGCGTGCGGAACTCGCGACAAACCTAACCCATCTCGCCCAGCCGTCTGACACGGGGCTCCAAGCTTGTCAAAAAAGCGGTCGGCGCGCAGGTGCGCCGACCGCCGATATATGGGGTCTGATATTTTCTACCAGCCAGGGCCTCTTACTCGTCTAGGAGATCCTCTGGCATGTCGTTGCCGTCGCCTAGGTCGACTGGGGCCTCTTCGGTGTCGGCTGCGGCCTCGGCGCTTTCACCTTCGGGCTTCTCCTTGGCGGCCGTCATGCGGGCTACGGCGCAGATGCGGTCGTTGTCGTCGACGGTCATCATCTTGACGCCCTGGGTAGCGCGGCCAGTCTGGCTAATCTCATCGGTCTTGACGCGAATGACCGTCGCGCCCTCCGTCACGATGAACAACTCGTGCTGCGGGCCCACCGTCTTCATGGCCGCGAGGTTGCCCTTACGCTCGGTCATTTGGATGGTGTAGACGCCCTGGCCGCCGCGATTCTGCTCCGGGTAGTCCGCGACCGGCGTGCGCTTGCCGTAACCGCGCTCGGTGATGACGAATAGATCGCCGTTGCCGTTAGTGACTTCCATGCCCAGAACGCTCACGCCGTCCTTCATACCGATACCGCGAACGCCGCTAGTATCGCGGCCGGTGGCGCGCACCTGCTCCTCGGAGAACATGATCGCCTTGCCCGCGGTGGTGGCCAGGATAATCTTGTCTCCCTCGCGCACGCGGCGCACGTTCAGCAGCGCGTCGTCGTCACGCAGGTTGATAGCGATCAGGCCGTCGCGACGGCTGCGGTCATATGCGCTCATCACGGTCTTCTTGACCATGCCGCTCTTGGTGGCAAACATCAGGTACTCGTCGGCAGGGAACTCGCGGCAGCTGATGACGCTCGCGATCTTCTCGCCCTCCTCGAAGGGCAGCAGGTTGACGATCGCGGTACCGCGCGCCTGGCGCGTACCCACCGGCAGCTCGTGCACCTTCAGGCGATAGACCTTACCCTTGCTCGAGAAGAACAGCACGTACTCGTGCGTGGACGCGATGAACATCTCGTCGATGACGTCGTCCTCTTTGAGGTTGACGCCCGACACGCCCTTGCCGCCGCGTTTCTGGGCGCGGTAGGCGGCCACCGGGATGCGCTTGACATAGCCGGTGTGGGTGATGGTCACGACCATGTCCTCGTCGGCAATGAGGTCCTCGACGTCCAGGTCCTTCTCGACCTGGCTGATCTCGGTGCGGCGCTTATCGCCGAACTTCTTGGAGATCTCGCGCATCTCTTCCTTAATGACGCCAAGGATCTTCTCCTCGTGCGCCAGCAGGTCCTCGTAGTAGGCGATGGCGCGGCGCAGGCCGTCCAGCTCTTCCTGAATCTTGTCGCGCTCCAGGCCGGTCAGGCGGCGCAGCTTCATCTCGAGGATGGCCGTGGTCTGCTCGGGCGTAAAGCCAAAGCGCTCGATCAGGCGGCTGCTGGCCTCGGAGTCGGTCTGCGAGGAGCGGATGATGCTGATGACCTCGTCAATATGGTCGAGAGCCATCAGGTAGCCCTCGAGGATATGCGCGCGGGCCTGGGCCTTCTTAAGGTCGAAGCGGGTGCGGCGGGTGACGACGTCGACCTGGTGATCGATGTAGTGCTGCAGCATCTCGCGCAGGCTCAGGCATTTGGGAACGCCGTTGACGAGCGCCAGGTTATTGGCGCCGAAGGTCGTCTGCAGCGAGGTGTACTTATACAGGTTGTTGAGCACGACCTGCGGAATGACGCCCTTCTTGAGCTCGATGACCAGACGGATACCCTTCTGGTTGGACTCATCGCGCATATCCGAGATACCCTCGATGCGCTTGTCGTTGACGAGCTGGGCGATCTTCTCCTGCAGGGTGCCCTTGTTGACCATGTAGGGAATCTCGGTAAAGACCAGGCGGTTGCGGCCGGTCTTGGTGGACTCCACGTGGGCCTTGGCGCGCACGGTAATGGAGCCGCGGCCGGTCTCGTAGCTCTGCTTAATGCCGGCGCTGCCCATGATGATGGCGCCGGTGGGGAAGTCCGGACCGGGCATGATCTGCATGAGTTCGTCGACGGTGGCGTCGGGATTATCGATCAGGTAGCAGGTTGCCTCGATCGCCTCGGTGAGGTTATGCGGGGCGATATTGGTGGCCATGCCGACGGCGATGCCCTGGCTGCCGTTGACCAGCAGGTTGGGGAAGCGCGCGGGCAGCGCCTGGGGCTCGGCGAGCGATTCGTCGTAGTTGGGCTGCCAGTCGACGGTATCCTTCTGCAGGTCACGCAGCAGCTCCATGGCGGGCTTTGCCAGGCGGCTCTCGGTGTAACGCATGGCCGCCGCGCCGTCGCCGTCGATGTTGCCGAAGTTGCCGTGACCGTCGATGAGCGGCGTGCGCATGGAGAACCACTGCGCTAGGCGGACCATGGCCTCGTAGACCGCGAAGTCACCGTGCGGATGGTACTTACCGATAACTTCGCCGACTGTCCAGGCCGACTTCTTGTGCGGGCGGTTGGGGTAGATGCCGCTCTCGTTCATCGCGTACAGGATGCGGCGGTGCACCGGCTTTAAGCCGTCGCGCACGTCCGGCAGGGCGCGCGCCGTGATGACCGACATCGAATACTCGATAAATGACTGCTTCATCTCGCGGCCGAACTCCGAAATCTGGAGCTGGCCGCCGTTTATATCCTCGCCGGCCGAGGCGCCACGATCGACTTCGCCAAAGCTCTCCTCGAGCTCGCCGTCGTCGTCCTCTTCCTCGTCATCATCGGCATCGGGGTTATAGGCGTCCGGATCGCCGTCCTCGCCCTGCTCAGCACGGGCAAGCAGGCGCTTCAGATCGTCGGGCATGCCGGCATCGCCGGCCTCGCCCATACCCTCGTTATTGTTGATATCGTCTGCCACGTTACCTCCTCATGGTTTGCGTGGTCCATTAGTTCCCTGCCACGGAGACGGCTTTTCCAGGTGCCGCAGATTCGCTCGAAAGAGGAGGGAAGCGTACTTGGGTACGCGACCGACGATTGAGGGCGAAGGTGCGGTGGTTGGGAAAGCCGAACAGGTTAGGCGTCTAAGAAGCGTGCATCATGTGCGTGCTTCTCGATGTACTCGCGGCGATAGCCGACCTCGGAACCCATCAGCTCGCGCACGGCGCGATCCGCCACCACGGCGTCCTCGATCGACACGCGCTGCAGGATGCGGGTCTTGGGATCCATCGTCGTCGAGGCAAGCTGCTTGGGGTCCATCTCGCCCAGGCCCTTGTAGCGCTGGACGGTATAGCCCTTGCGCTTCTTGGTGATCTTGCCGTCCTTGGCCTTGCCGTCCTCGTCGTTATCGTCGGGGTTCAGGCCCAGGCTCTGGATGGTGTCGCGCAGGATCTCGTCTTCGGGCTGGCGGCCGTTGGGATACACGTAGTGGATCTTGTTGCGCACCTTAATGCCAAAGATGGGCGGGCAGGCAACATAGACGTAGCCGGCATCGATCAGCGGACGCATGTACTTGTAGAAGAACGTCAGCAGCAGGATGCGGATATGCGCACCGTCGACGTCTGCATCGGTCATGATGATGATCTTGTGGTAGCGCGCCTTGGTGATATCGAAGTCGCCGCCGTCGCCGGCACTCGTCGTGACGCCGCAGCCGATCGCGGTAATCAGCGACTGGATGGTGTCACTCGAGAACGCGCGATGGTCACCAACGCGTTCGACGTTCAGAATCTTGCCGCGCAGGGGCAGAATCGCCTGAATGTCTCGGCGACGGCCGTCCTTGGCCGAACCGCCTGCCGAGTCGCCCTCTACGATGAAGAGCTCGGTCAGCTCGGCATCGCGCACCGAGCAGTCAGCGAGCTTACCGGGCAGGGACGCCGTCTCGAGCAGGCTCTTGCGGCGGGTCGCCTCGCGCGCCTTGCGGGCGGCATTGCGCGCCTTGCAGGCCTGTTGCGCCTTCTTGACGATCTCGCGGGCGGGCTTGGGATGCTCCTCCAAGTAATCGGCAAGGCCGTCGGTCACGATCTTGAGCGTCAGCGCGCGCATATAGGAGCTGCCGAGCTTGGCCTTGGTCTGGCCCTCAAACTGCGGATCGGGCAGTTTGACCGAGATAACGGCCGAAAGGCCCTCGCGCACATCGTCGCCGGTCAGGTTGGCGTCTTTTTCTTTGAGCAGGTTCTGCTTGCGCGCGTAGTCGTTGATCACGCGGGTGAGCGCGGTGCGGAAGCCCTCAAGGTGCATGCCACCCTCGGGAGTGTAGATGTCGTTGGCAAACGACATGACGTTCTCGCCGTAGCCGCTATTCCACTGCAGGGAAACCTCAACCTCGCCCATCTTGGCCACAGGCGCGTCCGGGTCCGATTTGCCCTCGATGTAGATGGGCTCCTTAAAGGCCTCAGGGACGTCCTTGCCCTCGTTGAGGAACTTGACGAAGTCGATGATGCCGCCCTCGTAGCAAAACTCCTCCACGTGGGGAGTCGCCTCGCGCTCGTCGGTCAGCACGATTTTGAGGTTCTTATTGAGGAACGCCGTCTCCTGCAGACGGTTGTGCAGCGTATCGAAATCGTAGATGCAGGTCTCGAAGATCTCGTCGTCGGGCCAGAAGGTGACGGTGGTGCCCGTCGAATCCGAGGTGCCCACGACCTCCATCTTCTTGACGGTCTTGCCGCGCGAGAACTCCATCTCGTAGGTGTTGCCATCGCGACGAACCTGAACGACCACGCGCTTGGACAGTGCGTTGACGACGGAGATGCCCACGCCGTGCAGGCCGCCCGAGACCTTATAGGCCGAGTTATCGAACTTACCGCCGGCGTGCAGGATCGTCATGACGACCTCGAGCGTCGGGATCTTTTTAACAGGGTGCTCGTCGACGGGGATGCCGCGCCCGTTGTCGACGACCGTGATGGAGTTGTCGGCGTGGACCGTCACCTGGATCTCGGTGCAGAAACCGGCCATGGCCTCGTCGACGGAGTTGTCAACGATCTCCCACACCAGGTGATGCAGACCGCTGGCGCTCGTCGAGCCGATATACATGCCCGGGCGCTTACGAACGGCCTCGAGACCTTCGAGAATCTTAATCTCGCCGCCATCGTAATCGTTTTCGTTTGCCACACGTCCTCCTTCAGTCAAGAAAATGTGTACAGCCTTACTAGTTTATCGTAAAAAAATACCCTCGGGAACGAGGGTATTTGGCTCTACAAGGCCACCAGATGCGATTTAAGGCTCTTTTTTGCTTTGCACGCCCTTGGCCCACTCGGCACTGGCTCTCATGGCATTCTCGAGGGCCTCGCGCAGTTTTTGGTCTTCGATGGGCGCCACTTGGCGCTCGATCTCGGTACGCTCGGCCTCACTTAGGTCGGCGTGCGGGGCCGGCGGTCGCTCGGTCGTCGCCGGGCGCAGGCGCTCCTTGGCGGCGGGCGGTGTGTGACCGGGCGCGGTGGTTTTGAACACCAGGCCGTCCACATGCGCACCGGCGCGCTCCATGCGCGCGCGGATGATCTCGCGCAACAGCGTCATTTCCTGCGTCCACGAGGGCGAGTCGAGATATACCAGCAGCTCATTGGACTCGGGCAGGTAGCGCAGTCCCGTCACATGCCGCCCCTCGCGCGTGCCCGAGCACACCGCGTTCCATGCGCGATAGACCGTGCGCGACTCCTCGGCGGCCTCCATCTGCGCACGGCGCTTAGGCGTTGCAGCCGCCAGGATGCGTTGGCGCTCTGCGTTCAAAAACCCGCTGAAGGCGACCGTTTCGCTCTCGCGCTCGTAATTAGCACGTCTCACCCATGCTCACCACCTTGGCTCGATCAAGCAGGTCATCGGTAAAGTACCCCAGGTTGGTCGTAGTTATGACCGTCTGGATATCATCGCCGATCAGCCGCAGGAAAGCGCCGCGACGCTCGCCGTCGAGCTCGCTCATCACGTCGTCCAGAAGCAGCAGTGGGGCGGTGCCCAGAACATCGCGAGCCACGGCCACCTCGGCCACCTTCCAGGACAGTACCAACGTTCGCTGCTGTCCTTGGCTGGCAAATGAACGGGCGGAGCGACCCGCCACGGTAAATTCAATCTCGTCGCGATGCGGTCCCACCAACGTCACGCCGCGGCGAATTTCCTCGTCGGCATGCTCGTCAAGGGCGGCCAGCATGCGCTCGTACGCCCAACCCTTCAGCTCTTCGCGATCCTCGACCTGGGGCAAAGCCCCCAGCGTGGACGCATAGGTCACGTTGGCGGCCTCACCTGACGCTACTTGCCCGTAGGCAGTGTGCACATGACCCGCCAGCCGGTCGAGCAGAGCCAACCGGTGCACGAGCAGGGCCGAGCCCGCGCGGGCAATCGAATCGTTCCACGCGCCGAGCATCTCGCGGCAGCACCAGGTCTCCTTGAGCAAGGCGTTACGCTGGGTCACGCAGCGCCCATAGGTGCTCGCAAGATCGGCATAGCGTGCGCTCAGTTGCATGCCAAAGTCATCGAGGGCGGCGCGGCGCACACTGGCGCCACGCTTAACCATGTCCAGATGGTCGGGGCAAAACAGCACGCTCGGAAGAACCCCGCGCACACCGGCGGCAGAGCATCTCTTGCCGTTGCGGCTAAACGAGCGCTTACCGTCCTCCGCGCTCAATCCCATATCAAGCACGCGGCCGTCGCCCTCGAGCCTCAGCTCGATCTTGCACGAGCCCACGCCGTCATGGACGAGCTCGGCTGCGGTCGGATGCCTAAACGAGGCGCCGCTCGTTAGCAGCTGCAGCGCCTCTATGAGATTGGTCTTTCCCGCCGCGTTGGGTCCCGCAAGTATCGTCACGCCCTCGTCCGGGGCAAGGTGATAGCTATCGAAGCTGCGGTAGTGCGCGACGGAAAGATCGCGGGCGAACATGGTCATGGCGCAGCGCTAGATGCGGACCGGCATGACCAGGTACAGGTAGTTGATCTTGTCGTAGGACTTAAAGATGCCCGCCTGCGAGTAGCTCTTGAGCTCCAGCGTGATCTCCTTCTCCTTGGACAGGGCATTGAGGCAGCCGAAGATGTAGTGGTAGTTGAAGGCGATGGTACCCGACTCGCCCTCGGCCTCGACATCGATCGTCTCCTGCGCAAGGTCCTGGTCATTGGAAATGGAGGACAGGCCCATCTGCCCGTTCTCGACATCGATCTCGAACTTGACGGCGGGGTTGGCGCTCGCGATAACGGCCACGCGCTTGAGGGCGGCGTTAAAGGCGGCGACGTCGATCTTGACGCTCGTCACGCACGAATCGGGGATGAGCTGCTTGTAGTTGGGGTACACGCCCTCGATGCGGCGCGACACGTAGGTGGTGTTGCCGGCCTCGAAGACGACCTGGGTGTCGGTAGCCCCGATCATGATGGTCGCTTGGCTGGCCATGATGTTCAGCGCGTCGTTAAAGGCGTCAGCCGGAACGTTGAGCTCAAAGGAGCCCTCGAGGGTCGAGGTCTCGACCTGCGTATCGCACACGGCCAAGCGGAAGGAATCGGTCGCTACCAGGCGTACGGTGTTGTTCTCGACCTTCATGTGCACGCCGCCCAGGATGGGGCGAGCCTTGTCGGTCGAGGTGACGCGCCACACGCGGCCGACCATTTCGGACAAGACATCGGTCGGCAGCTCCACGGCACTCTCGATGGCATAGGCCGGAAACTCGGGGAAGTCATTGGCATCGAGCGTGTTCAGGCGGAAAGAGCTCTTCTCGCAACCAATCAGCACCTGGCGCTCGGACAGCTCAAAGGTGACCGGGGCATCGGGGAGGGTCTTGGTGATATTGGAGAGCATCTTACAGGGAATAACCATCTCGCCCTCTTCTTCGACATGCGCCGCGATGCGATGACGGATCGAGATGGTGTAGTTAGAGGTCTGGAATTCCAAGATGCCGTCTTGGGCCTTAACGAGCACGCCCGACAGGATGGGGAGGGTGGATGCCGAAGCGACACCCTTCATAACGACGCCGATGGCTTGTGTAAGCGAGCTCTGGCTGACGGTGAACTTCATCTTTTAATACCTTTCTATAGATATAAATATCTTAATAATAGTAATAGCACTGACGAAACTGTTGATTACTCCCAAAGACGCAGGTCAGACCCAGAAAGAGAATCGACAGCAACCTGTGTGCAACAGGGGTGGTTTTCCACGTTCAAAACCTGCGCAAAACTTTTCATCACCGCGGGTTGGGTTTTAGACACCTTATGCCCGTGGTTTCGACAAGTTTTCAACAGGTGTCTCTATTTCCCTACGAGCGCAGTGTAATTTTATCGCGCAGCGACTTGAGGTCTTCGGTGACGGTGCGGTCTTCCTGAATCATCTTCTGGACCTTTTTGTAGCTCGTACTGACGGTCGAGTGGTTGCGGTTGCCAAATTCGGCGCCCACCGCCGTGGTCGTCATCTCGCACATCTCGATGGCTAGGTAGATAGCGATATGGCGTGCTTTGGCGATATTGGCGTTGCGACGCGGGCCGATGAGCTCCTCGTGCGTCACGCCGTACTGCTCTTCGATGACGGACTGAACCGTCTGGACGTTGATCTTTTTGGCCGATGTGTCGAAGTACTGGCTGGCGATGGCGTCGATATCGTCAAAGGTGAGCTCCCCGCCCTCGCGCTCGCGGTCGCCCGCCTCGCCGGCGCAGCGCTCGCAGAAGCTCTCGAGTTCGCGGATGTTGGTGCCCGAGACCTCGGCCATGTGTTTAAAGTGCTCGTCGGTCAGGTGCCCGCCGTCGCCCCCATAGGCCGCCAGCAGCGAGTCGTCGCCTGCCTCGGGAGCGGCGACGATGGTGTTCTCGTAATAGCGCTGCAAGATCTTGTATTTCATCTCGTAGCTGGGCTCTGCGACCAAGCAGAGCATGCCGGCGTTGAAGCGGCTGGTCAGACGCTCGTCCATGCTCAGGTCCTTGGGGGCGCGGTCTGCCGCGATGACGACCTTCTTGTTGTTGCGGATGAACTCGTCCATGAGCTGGAAAAAGTAGTCCACGCTCGCGCGCTTGCCGATGATGTTTTGGATGTCATCGATGATGAGCACGTCCACGCCGTGGTATGCCTGCATGATAGGGGCGTTGCTCTTCTTTTGGCGGTCGAACTCGGTCATCAGGTCGTCCAGATATGCCTGGGAGTTGGCATACTTGACCTTGATCTCGGGCGACTTCTCGGCGAGCTCGTTTTTGATGGCAAGCAGCAGGTGCGTCTTGCCCAGGCCCGATTTGCCGTAGATGAACAGTGATGTGCACGTGCCGCGCTCGTCCGCGAGGGCGGCAAACTTGAGTGCCGAGCGATAGGCATGGCTGTTCTCGGGGCCGTAGACAAAGTTCTCAAAGGTAAATTTTGAGTTCGCGGCGAGCGGGGCTCCATCCGCATTCTGCTCGGCCGGTACGGTCGGTGCTGGCATGGGTGAAGCGGCTGCCGCAGCTTGCGTGGACTTAGTCGGCGCTCCGCCCTTCATCTGGTTCATCATGCGACGAAAATCATCGGCCGAGAGCGTGTTCTTGATTGCAATGCCCGAATCCGCGCCCGCCGCTGCGTCGTGAGCGATGGGCATGTGCGTGACGGGTGCGTTCGTTGACGTCGCCGCCGCGGTCGGCAACGGTGCCATGGTTTCACGGGAAACATCGCCGTGCTGGTGCTCGATTGTCGGCACGTCGCCTGCGGAGGCCGGCACCGCCGGGGAGGCAGCGGGAGCCGTGGCGGGCGCCGTCGCGGCAGCAGATTCGGCCGTTGCGCCTTGCGGTGCCACGATGTCGAGCGCGATCGGTGCAAAGGCGATTTCTTCCAGATAGGCCTCAATAGTCGGCTGATGCTTTTTGAGCTGCGCGATGGCAAAGCGCGAGGGGGCCTCGATCGTGAGCGTATCTTCGGTCAGGCTTATGGCCCGCGATTGCCCCAGCATGTTGATGAGGCGTGCATCTTGGCCGTCGCGCTGGCAAAAGGCGATGGCATCCCCCAGGATGATGCTTGCTTCCTCGTCCACTGTCTCTCCCGTTCTTTAGCTCTGAGCTCGCACGCGAGCGGCGCCGAGTTCGGTCAGATGGTATTTCTGGCCATGCTTGATGACCAAGCCGGCCTGCGCCAAGTCATTGAGCGTGCGTGACCAAGTGGGGGCCGAGTTTCCAAACGCCCTCGCCAGATCGGTTGCACCGCACGCTTGATTTTGCGCCAGATAGCCCAGCGCGGCGTTGCCGCGATCGCTTACGAACACGTCCGGCTGTGGCTGCGCATATTGATTTGCTGCATTAGGATACATCATTTGAGCTGCTGATTGTTGAGAACTCTGCATCGGCGGCATTTGCTGTTGAAAACTTTGAGGCCACTGTTGGTAAGGCTGCGGAGGCATCTGCTGGGCCCAGGGGTTGTACTGCTGCTGCGGCATCTGCTGGTACGGCTGCTGATATCCCTGCTGGTACTGCTGTGGGAACTGCTGGCCATACCCCAGTGGCGGCATCTGCTGATATGGATATCCCTGTTGGTGCGGCTGATATCCCATTTGCTGGCCACCCGGTGCCCCCGTCGCCTGCTGTATTGCTGCTGCATCCTGATCCGCCAGTGGCATGGCCTCTGGCACGTTTGGCGGCATCGACATCGACGCCGCCTGGGACTCTTGTGTAGGAAGCATTCCGGGCTGCTGCATCTGTCCCACGCGGGGCTGCATCTGTTGCGTTGCCATGGGCTGCTGCGCAAAAGCTCCCGGCAGGGGATATGCGGGCTGCTCCGTCTCGGGCCGCACGGCAGCACCGCGTCCGCCGGCACGCTCTATTTCCTGCACGCGTTTAGGGTCCAGGCTTACCGTAACCACGGTGCCGTTGCCCATGTTGTCCTCGATGGATACGGCCCCGCCGGCGTTTTCCAAATACTCCTGCACCATGGGAAACCCTGCTCCGGTTCCACGGATATAGCGCTTCATCTTGCTGTTTGCGCTGGTAACGCCAAAGTCGAAAGCGCGCTCCTTGTCGTCGATGCCGGGTCCTTGATCAGCAAAGCGGATGGTGTCTCCGCCGTCCAGAATCGAGATGATGGGCTCGGCAAAGTGCGCGTGGATAAAGTTTTCGACAATCTCGCGGATGACCATGAGCGAGATATGGCCACCTTGTTCTTTCATGCACTGGTAGACGGTGTTGGTCGTCTCTTCCAAATACGTGCGGACATCTTGCGGATCAATGACGATCACACGCGGTGTCGACAGCATGTCGTCATAGACGGCGATGCGCGCGGCGTACATGGCTTTTGGCGCCTGCGTGGTCGTCTGCTCGCCTTCCTTACGCTCTTCGCGCACGCCGGTGATGTGCTCGTTGTCGGGTGCCGGGTCTCCGGAATCGACCATGGTGTAAAAGTCGTCAGACATGCCGCTCGCAATCTTTCAAAAGGTTTCGAACAAATAGTAGCTCACCGTGCAATGTTTCTCATCTTTCGACAACTTTTCAAAACCTGTTGAAAACTTTGGAAAACGGACGAAAAGTTCTCAACATTGCCAACATGACCTGTTGAAAACTCGATGAAATATCGTGAAAAGTTGCCATGTACCGCTAAATCGAGCTCGGCTTATGGGGGAACCGTGTGAACTGCGCAACCTTTTACCTTTGATTTCTTGACATTTGAACATTGATTTCCCTACAATCTTCAAGCTCACGTGTCTATATCTGCGTCCGCGCCCCCGCGGACACTCGAAATGCAGCAGGAGGAACTTAAGATGAAGCGTACGTATCAGCCTAATAAGCGTAAGCGTGCCAAGACCCATGGCTTCCGTGCCCGTATGGCCACTAAGGGTGGTCGTGCCGTGCTCGCCCGTCGTCGCGCCAAGGGCCGCAAGCGTCTCACTGTCTAGCAGCGATACACACATCTCGCATGAAGACTATTAAGTCTCGGCAAGATTTCGAGCATGTGTTCAGTCAGGGGCGTCGTTTCAATCACCCTCTGATTCGAATGACCATATGTGAATCGGTTGGCGAAGGCGACTCCGGAAGGGTCGCCTTCGTTGGTGCTAAACGGCTCGGTTGTGCTGTCGTGCGCAACCGTTCTAAGCGTGTGATGCGCGAGGCCGCCCGCAGCTGTGGATTTCCCGTTGCGGGTTATGACATCATCTTGTTCGCAACTCCCAAGACGAGGGTTTCCTCGCCGCAGGAGATGGACAATGCATTGCGTTCGCTTATGAAACGCGCCGGCGTTGCCGGGGAGGAGCGATGAGCAATCACGTTTTGCGACGTGTTGCCATCGCTCCTATTCGCATATATCAACAGGTTATTTCGCCCTTATTGCCTGACGCCTGCATTTATTACCCAACGTGCTCGCAATACGCCGTCCAGGCGATTGAGAAGTACGGTGTTTTGAGAGGCTGCTGGCTTGCCGTGAGGCGCATCGCTCGCTGCAATCCCCTGCACGTCGGCGGTTATGACCCTGTGCCCTAGCGGGCACTCGCTATCGGAGGAAAACTTACATGTGGGATTGGATCGTTAACATCCTTTTCGAGCTGCTCAAGCTCATCCAGACCTTTGCGGTCGACTGGGGCCTGTCCATCATCATCCTGGTGGTCATCATCCGTCTGCTGCTGACGCCGCTTATGCTCAAGTCGACTAAGTCGACGGCACGCATGCAGGTGCTGCAGCCCAAGATGCTCGAGATCCAGGAGCGCTATGCCGACGATCCCCAGCGTCAGGCCGAGGAGATGCAGAAGTTCTACAGCGAGAACAAGTTCAACCCGATGGCTGGTTGTCTGCCGCTGTTGATTCAGATGCCTGTCCTGTTCGCCCTATTTACGCTGCTGCGTAACCTGTCGGACTACTTTAACGACGGCACGTTCTCGTTCTTTAATATTCTGCCCGACCTGACCACCACGCCGAGCGCCTCCTTTGCCGATGGCTTTATGGTCGCGCTGCCTGCGCTGGTCTGCCTGATCCTGTTCGCTGTTCTGACCCTGATTCCGCAGCTCTATATGTCGCGCAACCAGACCGGCCAGCAGGCCCAGAGCATGCGTATGATGGCCGTTGTCATGACGGTCATGATGCTTTGGATGGGCTGGAGCCTTCCCGTTGGTGTTCTGCTGTACTACGACGTCTCGTCTGCTTGGCAGGTTATCCAGCAGATTTTTGTGACGCAGAAGGTCATCGACAAGGCGAAGGCCGATGAGGAGGAGCGCCTTAAGAACGCGCCGCTTCAGGTTGAGGTCACTCGTCGCGAGAAGAAGCCGCGCCCGCACAAGAAGAAGTAGTGGGATATCAATCTTATTTAGGTACCTAACTTTTGGAGTACGTTATGTCTGAAGAGATCATCGAGGATATGCTTGAGGAGGTTGCCCCGCAGGTCGCGGGCGATTATCCCGAGATTGCACAGCGCTACAAGGCTGGTGAAGAGCTGACCGACGAGGAGCTCGACACCATTGCCGATGTCGCGATTTCCATCCTGCGTTCCATCCTTTCGCACTTCGATGCCGCCAACTCTCCTATCGATGAGTATGAGGGCGACGAGGGTGAGCTGATTCTGGATGTAACGGCTCCCGACCTTGCTGTTCTCATTGGCCGTCATGGTCGCACCCTTGATGCCCTTCAGGTTATGTTCTCATTGCTGGTGAGCCGCAAGCTCGGCTTTAGGTATCCGGTTGTAGTGGACGTCGAGGGATACAAGAGCCGCCGTCAGGACAAGGTTGCCTCCATGGCTCAGTCTGCTGCCGAGCGTGCCATCCGCACTCATAAGAGTGTTTCGCTTCCGCCCATGAATGCCTACGAGCGCCGACTGGTTCACATTGCACTTCGTGGCAATGATGCCGTCGATACTCATTCTGAGGGTTTTGACCCCGATCGCCATGTGGTGATTGTTGCTCGATAGTCTACTCGAGCTTATGCTAAGGGGACGTGGTTTCCACGTCCCCTTTTTTTGTCAAAAGTTCTCGATACACTGATTTTTGTCAGAAAGGAGCTTTCGTTGTTAGTACTTACTGATCAGCAAGCTGACGAGATGTTGACTCGTCTAACTTCCTATTGCAAAGAGTATTCCTTAAGCGTATCTGATGTTGAGCTGAGGAAATGTATTCAGCATTTGGATTTGGTTCTGGAAACAAATAAGACAACCAATCTTACCCGCATTCTTAATGTAGAAGATGCTGCGGTACTTCATATCCTCGACTCACTTGTTTTGCTCCCCTATATCAATAAGGCTCCTGAGGGAGCTTTGCTCGATATGGGGACAGGTGCAGGCTTCCCTGGTATTCCGTTAACCATAACCACGCATCGAAAAGCTACTTATATTGACTCTGTTGGTAAGAAGGTTGATGCCGTCAATTCTTTTGTTCATGCTCTTGGGTTGAAACATGCTCATGCGATTCATGATCGCCTTGAAGAATATGCTCGAAGCCATAAGAAGCCGTTTTCTGTCGTAACCGCCCGCGCACTTGCCCCTCTACCGATTCTTGTTGAGTATGCGGCTCCGTTCCTCAAGGATGGAGGTCTATTTGTTATCACCAAGGGTAATCCTTCGGATGAGGAGCTAGTTTCCGGCATGTCGGCAGCTAAGATTTGCGGCTTCACTTTGCTTCTTAATGACGCAATCGATTTGCCTGAGGGCTTGGGCCACAGGGAGTTCATTGTTCTGAAGAAGAGTCATCCAGCATCCGTTTCATTGCCACGTGCAAATGGCATGGCTAAGAAGAATCCGCTTGCCTAGATGTTTCACGTGAAACATAATGGATACTAACAACTTGCAGTGTTTCACGTGAAACATGGCGGTTGATATCGAATCGGAATGTTTCACGTGAAACATCCTCCGTTTGACAGCTTTAATACACACCAGGAGGGACCGTGGGATTTCGCGACGTTAAGCGTTCTAAGAACGCAAGAGACACGCGTATCATTGCAATCATCAATCAAAAAGGCGGCGTCGGTAAGTCAACGACGGCTGTAAACCTTGCAGCAGCACTGGGTGAGCAGGGTCGTAAGACACTGATTGTCGATTTTGATCCACAGGGAAACAGTACAAGTGGATTTGGAATTGAAAAAGAAGACCTTGATCACTGCATCTATGATGCATTGTTGAATGATGTGCCGGCAGAATCGCTTGTTCTTGATACAAATTGCAAAAAGGTATTCGTAATTCCAGCTACGATTCAGCTTGCAGGTGCCGAAATTGAGCTCGTAAGTGCAATTGCTCGCGAAACCCGCCTCAAAGATTTGCTTGAGCCGATTCAGGACGAGTTCGATTTCATTTTCATTGACTGTCCTCCTTCGCTCGGCCTGCTTACTATCAACGCCTTGACCGCAGCAGACAGCGTTTTGATTCCAATTCAGTGTGAGTATTACGCACTCGAGGGCGTTACGAAGCTGCTTGAGTCAATGAAGATGGTCAAATCACGTCTGAACAAGGGCTTAGACACCTATGGCGTGCTTATGACCATGTATGACTCACGTACTTCTTTGTCGAATCAGGTTGTTGAGGAAGTTCAATCGTACTTTGGTGATAAGGCGTTTAAGACGCTGATTCCCCGTACGGTTAAAATCTCTGAAGCTCCGTCTTTTGGAGAACCGGTAATTACCTATGCACCTCAAAATAAGGGTGCAAAAGCGTATATGAACCTTGCAAAAGAGGTGATCAAGCGTGCCTAGTGCAAAGAAACGTGGTGGATTGGGACGCGGACTCAATGCTTTGGTCTCAGAGGCTGAGTATGAGACCGGTGGTTCTGCTGCATCTGCTTCAAATGCCGCATCTGAAACAAAACTACCTATTGAGGATATCGTTCCCAACCCTAATCAACCGCGAATTCACTTTAATGAAACTGAACTTCGCGAGTTGAGCGAGTCAATCCAAGAACATGGCGTTTTGCAGCCGCTCTTGGTTCGCAAGCATGGAAACGGCTATGAGATCATCGCTGGTGAGCGTCGTTACCAGGCGTCAAAGCTTGCTGGTCTTGAGGAACTGCCTGTCATCATTAAAGATGTTAATGATGAAGAGATGCTGGCTCTTGCTCTTATCGAAAATCTTCAGCGTTCTGATCTGAATCCCGTCGAAGAGGCTAAGGGCTACCGCCAGCTCATCGATGCTAGCGGTATGACCCAGGAGGCGTTGTCGAAGGCCGTAAGCAAGTCACGCTCTGCAATTACAAACTCGCTGCGCCTTCTAGATCTCCCCGAAGTAGTTCAGCAGATGATTTTTGAGGGTAAACTTACTGCTGGTCACGCACGTGCGATTCTTGCAGTTCCCTATGAGGATGCTCGAATTCGACTTGCAGAGAAGGTTGTTGCGGAGGGCCTTTCCGTAAGAGCGACAGAAAATCTTGCTCCATTGTTTTCTGCCGGAGAGACGCCTAAGACTCCGAGGCCTGCAACGCCTCAGTCTTTTAAAAAGGCTGCGCGTGTACTTCGTCAGGTATTTAATACCAACGTGCGCGTGAAGAGCTCGCGTGGAAAGAATAAGATTGAGATTGAGTTTAAAGACGAGGAAGAGCTCTCTCGTATTCTTGGTGAAATGATTCAGTTTGATCAAGGAGGCCAAGATGAGGAATAAGATTTTAACTGCGATTGCATTGGTGACGACTGTCGCGGCTGGTGCCTTTGCTGGCTATAAGATCGCGACAGACGATGAACTTCGAGGTCGTTTGCTTCGTGGCGCGCAAGATATCGTTGATACGTCCAAGAAGAAAATGGATGTTATGACAGAAGATGTTGCCATGCGCACTGCTCAGGTAACGAAAAATCCAAGGATTAATCAAGGTTGGGTTAGCAACCAATGGGAAAATGTAGGCTATTAGGTACCTAACAATTACCCTGCATATTTTGAGGGGCCCTTGTCTGATTCATGAGACAAGGGTCCCTTATTTTGTCCGTAAAAAATGGGAAAGCTAGCAGCGGTCCAAAATTGAGGTCAATAAATGAAACGGCCCCTGTTGCATATCCTGCAACAGGGGCCGTTCGATGTTTCACATGAAACGTTTTGGAGTGCGACTCCCCTATGCGTTCTTCTGAACTTTGAAGCGCTGTTTCAGCTGTCCGCAAGCGGCGTCAATATCGTTACCACGGGAGTTACGAATCGTGGTCTCGATGCCACGGGACTCAAGACGACGCTGAAGATCCTCAACCTTATGAATCGGCGACGGCTTGAGCGGGCTGCCCTCGATGTCGTTAAGTTGAATCAGGTTAACGTGGCACAGCGTTCCCTCGCAGAAGTCGCAGAGTGCCTGCATCTCGGGATTCGTATCGTTGACGCCTTCGATCATGGCATACTCATAGGTCGGGCGGCGGCCAGTCTTCTCGGTGTAGAGCTGAAGCGCTTCGTGAAGGCGAAGCAGCGTGTATTTCTTAACACCGGGCATGAGCTTATTGCGCGTCGACTGGATGGCGGAATGCAGGGAAACGGCAAGAGTGAACTGCTCGGGGATATCGGCAAATTTGCGAATACCGGGAATAACGCCGCTGGTAGAGACGGTGAGGTGACGAGCGCCGATACCGATACCATCGGGGTCGTTGAGGATACGCAATGCCTTGAGAACCTCGTCGTAGTTGGCAAACGGCTCGCCCTGGCCCATGAAGACAACGCTTGTGGCACGCTCGCCAAAGTCGTTGGATACATGAAGCACCTGGTCGACGATCTCTTGAGCGGTCAGAGAGCGCTTGAGGCCGTTGAGACCGGTAGCGCAAAAGGCGCAGCCCATGCCGCAGCCTGCCTGGGTGGAAACGCAGACGGAAAGTTTGTTACGACGGGGCATGCCGACAGTCTCGACGGAAATGCCATCGTGGTATTCGAGCAGATACTTGCGCGAGCCATCTTTGGAAACCTGCTTGGTGAGTTCAGTCGGCGTATCAAAGGCAAAAGCCTCTTTAAGCTGCTCACGGAAAGCCTTGGGAAGGTTGGTCATATCGTCAAACGAACAAACGTTCTTCTCAAAGACCCATTCGATGAGCTGCTTCGCGCGGAAGGCGGGCTGGCCAAGTTCGGCCACGAGCTCGCGAATATCGTTTTGGCTCAAGTCGCGAATGTCCTGAGATTTAGTCCTGGGATTCATGGAAGCCTTTCGATTTTGGGGAAACGTAGAGGGTATCGCTACAATATGGTATCAGCTGCAGAAATTATAGAGGAGGAGTCTGCCCATGCCGGGTAAAAGCCTAGAGAACATGCACGTAGCGGTCTTGGCGGGCGGTCATTCCGCCGAGCGCGAGATCTCGCTCGATTCGGGAAAGAACGTTGTGGTGGCACTGAAGGAAGCCGGCTACACCTCGGTGGAGCTGCTTGACACGGCCGCTGATGACTTTATGGTAACCATGGCGACCGGCGGATTCGATGTGGCATTTATCGCCATGCACGGCGCCGGCGGTGAGGATGGCGCCATGCAGGGTGCCATGGAGACCCTGGGTATCCCCTACACGGCCTCGGGCGTACTTGCCAGCGCCTGCGGTGCCGACAAGGAGGTCTCTAAGCTCCTATACGCCAAGGCGGGCATTCCCATTGCCCCCGGCCTTGCGCTCGAGGTGGGCGATGAAGTCGATATCGATCATATCGTCGAGGTTTGTGGCGAGCGCTGCTTTGTGAAGCCGGCCGTCAACGGTTCCAGCTATGGCATTTCCCTGGTCCATGAGCCCTCCGAGCTGCCCGCGGCAATCGCCAAGGCGTTTGAGTACGGCGACAAAGTGCTGGTCGAGAAGTGCATCGAGGGTACCGAGATCACCGTCGGCGTATACGGCGAAGATGACGTACGCGCCCTGCCGATTGTCGAGATTCGTAAGCCCGAGGACTGCGAGTTCTACGATCTGGACGTGAAGTATGTCGACCCTACGGATATCCATCGCATTCCGGCGCAGATTTCACCCGAGAATTACGCTCGCGCTCAGGAACTTGCCTGTGCCGCTCACAAGGCCCTCGGTTGCCTGGGTATCTCGCGCAGCGACTTTATTGTGAGCGAGGACGGCCCCGTTATCCTCGAGACCAATACCATTCCCGGCATGACCGATACGTCGCTGTATCCGGATGAGATCCGCCACACCGACGACATGACGTTCCCGCAGGTCTGTGACAGCCTGATCCGTATGGGCCTTCGTCGAGCGGGCATTGCATGCTAATCGAGGACGCGGTTTCGTCAGGAACGCCGCAGTTTGTCATCGACTCCTATGCCACGCTTGCCGACCGCGCCAAAACGCAGTCCTTCGGCCTTATCGAGGAAGATGTGATTATCCTCGATACCGAGACCACGGGTCTTTCGGTGCAGGACAACGAGCTGATCGAGATCTCGGCGGCCCGTCTTTCGGGCCGCGAGGTCATCGACCGCTTCGATACCTTCGTGCATCCCAGGCAGCTGATTCCCGCCGAGATTACCGAGCCCACGAGCATTACAAATGCCGATGTGGCAGATGCCCCGTCGGCGGTTGAGGCCGTCGCCGCTCTCGCCGATTTTGTCGGTGGCTGCCCGGTGATCGCACACAACGCCACGTTCGACCGCTCGTTTATCGAGTCGGTCAAAGGCGGCGTCAACGTGAGCGATATTTGGATCGATTCGCTGGCGCTGTCGCGCATCGCGCTTCCGCGCCTGGCCTCGCACAAGCTGTCTTTTATGGCCGATCTGTTTGGCTGCGACTCGGTATCACACCGTGCCAATGCCGACGTCGACGCTCTGTGTGGCGTATGGCGCGTGTTGCTCGTGGCGCTCACCGACTTGCCCCAGGGCCTCATGGCGCGCCTAGCCGACATGCATCCGGACGTGCCTTGGTCCTATCGTCCTATCTTCTCATTCTTGGCAGGGCAGAACCCTGGTTCTATCTTCTCTCTCAGCGCCGCTCGTGCTGACGTTCTCAAGGCCGATCGCGCCGACGATCGGGTGGACGCCGATGAACTGCCGGTTCTCAAGATGCCGAGTCGTGAGGAGATTGAGGCAGACTATGCGCCAGGTGGCCTAGTCAATCGCATGTATCCCACCTACGAGCCGCGCGATGAGCAGATCGCGATGGCGCTCGAGGTCCGCGATGCGCTGGTCACGGGCACTCATCGAGTAATTGAGGCAGGCACAGGCGTCGGCAAATCGATGGCCTATCTGGTACCTTTTGCCGAGGCAGCACGCCGCAACAACATCACGGTTGGTATTGCGACCAAATCGAACAATCTTGCCGACCAGCTCATGTACCATGAGCTGCCAAAACTTGCCGAGCAACTGGACGGTGGTCTGTCATTTTGCGCTCTCAAGGGGTATGACCACTATCCGTGCCTGCGCAAGCTTGAGCGCATGAGCCGCGGCCAGGTCGAGATTACCACCAAGCGCGATCCGGCGGACACGCTCACGGCGGTCGCGGTCATTATGGCGTACGTCTGCCAATCAGCCGATGGCGACCTCGACTCGCTCGGCATTCGGTGGCGCAGCGTCAACCGTCCCGACTTTACGACGGCCTCGCGCGAGTGTGCTCGTCGCCTCTGCCCGTTTTTCCCTGATAAATGTTTGGTCCACGGCGCTCGCCGTCGTGCGGCGCATGCCGATGTGGTGGTCACCAACCATTCCCTGCTGTTCCGCAACGTCGCGGCCGAGGGCAGGATTTTGCCGCCGATTCGTCATTGGGTAATCGACGAGGCCCATTCCATCGAGCGCGAGGCGCGCCGTCAGTGGGCGCGTGTGGTGTCGGCGGACGAATCACGCGTTCTGTTTGAGCGTCTGGGTGGCTCGAGCACCGGCGCGCTAAGCCAGGTTTCCCGTGATTTGGCAACCTACGAGGGCTCTACGCTCTATCTGGGCCTTACTGCCAAGGCGACGTCGACGGTTGCGCGCGCGAGCATGGCGATTGCCGGCGTGTTCGATGGCGTTCGCGAGCTCGGTCGCCGTGTCCGTGGGGGCTATGACAATGCCAATCTATGGATTGGCCCCGAGCTGCGCGAATCTGACGACTGGCATGATTTCTTACAGTCGGCCTACACTGGCATCGACGCATTGGAACAAGCTGACAAGAGCGTCGACGCGCTGGTGCAAGCCGTCGCCGCCGACAAGCCCGAGGTTGTTGTCGACCTGGGTGATATCTCGCGCCGCCTGCACGAGCTGGCCGAGAACCTCAAACTCATCATTGATGGCACCGATGAGCACTACGTGTATTCGCTGCAGGTCAATCGCAGACTTCGTGCCGGCGGAGAGTCGATGACCGCAGAGCGCATCGACATTGGCGAGGCTTTGGCAACCGAGTGGCTACCCGAGGTTCACACGGCTATCTTTGCCTCGGCGACCATGACGGTGTCCAAAAGTTTTGAGCACTTTAACCATGCGGTCGGCCTTGATCGCATCGGTGCTTCAACGTCGTCATCGCTGCACTTGGATTCGAGCTACGACTTCGATTCGAACATGGCTGTAGTCGTTGCGGGCGATATCCCCGATCCGCGCGATCGTGAGAGCTATCTTACGGCGCTCGAGCGCGTACTGGTCGACGCCCATCTTGCCATGGGCGGATCGGTGCTCACGTTGTTCACCAATCGGCGCGACATGGAGGACCTATACGCCCGCGTTGAGCCCAAGATGGCCCGTGCGGGTCTGGAGCTCAACTGCCAGCAGCGCAACTCATCTCCTCGTCGCCTGCGCGACCGGTTTATCAACGAACCGACCTCGTCGCTTTTTGCGCTCAAGGCCTTCTGGGAGGGGTTTGATGCCAGCGGCGAGACGCTGCGCTGCGTCATCATTCCCAAGTTGCCGTTCTCAAGCCCCACGGACCCGCTCTCGTGCGAGCGCAACCTGCGCGAAGACCGCGCATGGGCGCGCTATTCGCTGCCCGAGGCGGTGCTCGAGGTTAAGCAGGCCGCGGGGCGTTTGATTCGCTCGTCGACCGATAGCGGTGTGCTGATCTTGGCGGATCCTCGCCTGGTGACGAAGGGCTATGGCAAGAAGTTCTTAACGTCGCTGCCCACGAGCTCCTACCAGCGCATCGAATCGGCGCAGATCGGGCACTATCTACAGCTGTGGCGTGCACGCCACGAGCGGCGGCGCTAAAGCGGACAGACGAGGGTTTTTGCCATATCGCACAGACGCCTTGACAGAGCGGGGTCATCCAAGATGCGGATGGCTCCGCCCGCTGCGATTATCTGGCTCAGCAGCCAACGCTCGGAGCCGTAATGTACGGTTGCCGTTGCCATGTCTGTCCCGCTGCGCTCGATTAGGGTGATGCCGGCCCAGTCCAGATGCTCCGCCATATCGAATGGCATCAAGAGCTTTGCGCTACGCTGCGTCCGGGCAAGGGAATCGTGGAGGGATGCAACGTCCGGTACGTGAGGCACGACGGAGTCTTCCGTCAAGGCGAGTCCCTCGATTTTATCCATGCGATAGGTGCGCTGCTCATCGACCGCGATGTCCCAGGCAATCAGGTATGTTTGGTCGCCGTTTGCCGTAATGCGCAAGGGGTCGACCAGACGCTCGCGTGGCCGTGCATCGTCCATCGAGCGATACGAGATACGGCAGCGAACGCCGTCCTGAATGGCGCAGCTCAGCTGCTGCCAGTGCGACCCGTGGCTGACGGTGTCAGAGACGCGCTGGTTATAGCCGAGCTCTTCGGGTAGAAGAGCGTGTCGAATTCGAGCCGCCGCCTGGGGCTCGATCCCCAACGATTCAAGTTCGTGGCTGAGCACAGCGCCCTCGGCGGCACTCAGACGCAGCGGTAGCACACGCCCAGCGTCACCGGTGAGGACCACGCGCTCGCCGTGGCATTCGCAGATGATACGCGCACCCGATTCTCGGTCCGCGAGCGTCGAGACGATCTCGAGAATCTCGTCGAGCGACGCCCCCGTGATGTCAAAGCGACTGCAAATCTCGGTTCGTGTCATGCCGCTCTCGCCGGCGGCGTAGAGGGCCTCCATGATGTCGATGGCGCGCGAGAGCCTCTGCTCGCTGGTGAGTTTACGCACGGGCATGCTCGTGCACCGTCCTTTCAATGAGGTGGTTCCACGCCTGCTTGAGCGATTTGGGGGCCATGGGCCTCATGCCGTCCATGGCGTGGGCCATGCAAAATGAGGCGGCGGCTTCAAGATCGCGCACGTCAACGGTCCAAGTCCATCCCGAATCGGTGTGTGCGAGCTCACCTCGCCCGCGCGTGAGGCCGTTGATCATATCGATCTGCGTCTGCGGGGCGAACGAGAACGTAGCCGCAACGGGCGGGCGGTCGGCAAAATCGAATTCAAAGAACAGGTAGTCGCTGAGGTTGAAGTCCGCAGGGATAGCGTAGGCCTTTGAGGGGCGCCAAGCGCGAACGATACGGTCGCAGCGGAATGTCCTGATGTCGTCGGTGGCATTGTCGAGGCCGCAGAAGTACGCAACGCCCTCGCGCTCGAACATGCCGTAGACGCAGACGGTACGCTCTTTCTGCTCACCGCGTCCGTTCTGATATAAAAATCGCAGCGCGCATCGCTCGGCAAAGGCGCTCCATACCGCATCGACGGTGGGAGAGCGGCGGATCGGTGCTTCGTCCGCCGTCGTCCTGCCGGTGAGGTAGGCAATCTTGGAACGAATATCGGCAAGCGGCGCGGCAAAAGTGGATGAGCCGGCCGCTATTGTCTGGTCGATAGCGTTGAGCAGGATATCGGCGTCGTCTGCGGTGATGAGGCCGCCTGCCGCAAACGTGTGCTCGCGGTCGATTGTCCATGAGCTTTCCTCGGTCTCCTGCGCGCCGGCGGGGCGAACCTCCTTGATTAAGATGCCACGCTCGAGCAGTTTGTCACGATCGCGCCGAAACTTGCGCTTATCCGAGTCGATGTTGCTCGAGCCATATCCCAGGTCAGAATCCAAGACGATCTGCTCGGTCGTCAGCGGTTCGGGGGAACTGTTGAGCACAAAGAAAAGATTGAGGATGCGCTGGGCCGTTTTATCGAAACTGGGCTCCGAATTCCCCTTTTTAATTGTCGCGGTCGCGTCGCTTGCCGTCATAGAGTCCTCGCATGAGAAGGTGGTTTGCTGCCATGATTTTAGTCCGATATGGAGATTAGGCTATATCCTTGTCCGCTCGGGGCGTTAAGATGGCCCGAATTCGGTCGTTTGCGCTCGCTCGGGGTATACTTTCGACTATATACGGTTCTAATGTGCATGCATTGGGCCTATTTGTCGGATTATGGATGTGGAGCGCACATGGCGAACACCCAGAACTATATTAACCACCTGCTGCAGAACACCGGCATCACGCCGGCATGCAGCGAAGAAGAGCGCTTGGCTGCCGAGGATATCTCTCAGATCTTCCGCAACCACGGCTTTGATCCCGAGGTTCAGGAGTTCAATGCCCCGGCGCCCAGCAGGTTGGCATTTGCCGTTACCGGTATTCTTGCGTTTGCCGGCGCCCTGCTGATGGGCATCGGCGGCGGCATCGGCTTGGTCGGCACCTTGCTGGCCATTGTCGGCGCCGTTCTTTACGTGCTCGAGCGCGCGGGCCACCCCGTGGTTTCACGCCTGGGCAAGACGGGCGTGAGCCAAAATGTCATCGCCTACCACAAGGCCTCGGGCCCGCTCGCGTCTCCGCGCAACCGCCCGGTGGTCGTTGTCGCACACTACGACTCTCCCCGTGCCGAGCTGCTCGCCCGCGAGCCCTATGCTTCGTATCGTGCGCTCATCGCCAAGCTGTTGCCCGTTGCCACGGTTGCCCCTGCTGCCGTTGCCATCTTGCGTATCCTGCCGCTCCCCGGCGCGCTCAAGGTTCTGCTGTGGGTTGTCGCGATCCTCGCTTCCCTCGTTGCGCTCGCCAACGCGGCAAACATCATTTCTAACCGCTACATTCTTCCCTATACGTCCGGCGCGGTGTGTAACAAGTCTTCTGTCGCCGCTATGCTCGGCGTTATGGACAACGTTGCTCCCTTCCAGGGCGAAAACGAGTTTCCCGACGATGTTCCGTTCGATACCTATTTTGGGGAGCAGAAGCGTCGTGCCGAGGAGATGGCGCGCGCAGCAGCGGAGTATGCCGCGGCCCAACAGCAAAACGACTACGGCAACACCATCGAGTATGAAGAGCCTACCTACGCCGAGGATGAGTTCGGTCAGCCGATTGCTCCCGACGCTCAGGCCGAGCCCGAACAGGGTGAGGATTTCGACGAGCAGATCGAGGGCTTTGAGGGTGCATCTGCCGACGAGACGCTGATTGGCGCCATTGTTCCCGAGGATCAGAATCAGGCTGTCCAGGTCGAAGAGTTCAATGACGAGGTTTCCGCTGCCGAGCCGGCGGAGGAGCCTGTCGCGGCCGAGCCCGAGCCCAAGCTCTATCGCAATGCCGCCGGCAACATCCGCTTTGGTTCGGATTCCATCCGTGCGCTCGGGATGCTTCCCGAGTCCTGCACGCTCGATTACGAGGAGGGCGAGGAGCCGACGTTTGAGCCCGAGCCTGCCCCCGTCGTGACTGCACCTGCGCCCGCCGTCACCGTGGATGATGAGTCTGCCGCGGTTACCGCTGCCGTTGCCGAGCCCGAGGCGGTGTCCGCGATCGATCCCGCGGCAGGACTGGACATTTTGGCCCCCGCCGCGCCGGCGCAAGACGTTGCGGACGAGCCTGACGACGATTACGTTGAACAGCCGAGGCGCGTGTCTTACGAGAGCGATACTGATTTTTCGGCCGAGATTCCCGCGGCAACGCCCCATGCCGATATTGCATCCGCGTTCTCTTCGATTGGCGCCAGTGCTTCCAACTTCTTTAAGGGTGCGCTTGCAAAGGGCAAGAAATTTGTCGACGATTTCGAGGAGAAGCGCGCTGCCGCACGCGAGGCTGCCGAGCAGGAGGCTATCGCTCAGCAGCAGGCAGC